>DASXLL010000068.1:0-12625 GCA_036496265.1 Pirellulaceae bacterium
AGGTGATATTCAGGATGGATCGAATCACTGATACCCAGGGTCCGAAGCCCTAGAGATTATTTGTGCAGAAAGGGCAGTTGCACATTTAATCGGCCAGAACCCGCCTTATTTGTGCAAAGCCCACCCAAAAGTGTAAATCTGTATACTACACAGACCGACTGCCATTTGCCACACTCACCGCTGCATTTCTGGCCTTTGCCGCGTTTATTTGATGGTGCTGGCAAGGTATAGTCGGAGCGGGCTTAGGGCAGCCGGCAGCGAGCTGTGGACCACCGAAAATGACGCTTGGGAACCGGTCCACGCGCTCGATCAAAAAATCGCGCTCGGCTGCGCGCCGGCGAAACGCTGTTCGCAAGCGGCGATTGGCGATCGAGCAATTTGAAAACCGCAGGCTTTTGGCTGATATAAGCCTCAACAGCGTACAGTTGATCGAGAAGGACCTCCCGTCCACCAGCATCACGCCGATCATCGGCGAGCAAGTCTGCATTCGGGCGAATTTCACAACTGCCAGCCTTCCTGCCGCGTCCAGTTATCGCCTTGAATTCAGCCTGGATAGCGTCCCGATCAGCATCAGCAACGTCACGGCCGGCGCGGGAGTCGCGTCGAGCAGTTGGTTCTACTATCAGTGCGGCTGGTTTGCTTCGCCGGGCCAGCACAGCGCTCAGGTTTCGCTCGACGCAGACAACACCGTCGCCGAAACGAACGAGTCGAACAATACGCTGGCGAGCCCGCTGCTGTTTACGCCGATAGCCCCGACAACGCTGCCGCAAAAACTGCTCAATCCGCTGGGTGGCGTGCCGTTTCACGATTGGCGGATTTCGAGCTATGTGGATGTCGATCCGACCTCGGGATTTAAGGATTTTCAGGGCGGCACGATGACGACCGACGGACACACCGCTCACGACATCGGCGTGCCCAACTTTACCCGCATGGATCAGGGGATTCCCGAATATGCCGCTGCCGACGGAGTCGTCGAAGACACCCAAGACGGCAATTTCGATCGCAATACGACGCGCGGCAGTCGGCCGGCCAACTACATTGTCATCAACCACGGCAACGGGTGGCGAACGACTTACTATCACTTGATGGCCAACACGATTGCTGTGAAGATCGGCGACACGGTAAAGGCGGGACAGTTTCTGGGCCTGGTGGGAAGTTCCGGTGACGCCAGCGGACCGCACTTGCATTTCGGCGTTAGTCACAACAACAACGTGATCGAGTCGGAATATGATTCGGGCGACTTCTATGTGAGTCCTTATGGTTATCAAGCCAGCCAGCCGACTTATGTCCTCAATGCGGTGGTGACCAGTTTTATTCCGAGCAGCTCCGATTTCTCCGAGCGGCCGGCCGAGCAGACGATTTTCTCGACGCAGACACCGCAAACGCCGACCTTCGTGTTTTGGGTTAGCGCAGTTCAGAGCGGCGAGCATCTGGATTTAACCGAATACCGGCCAGATGGTACGGTCAATTCGACATTGAACAGCTTGGTGCAAGGACCGATCAACAGCGGCGCATTTTGGTGGCGGCCCTCGACCACCGGATTGAACTCCAATCCGGGCACCTGGCGGCTCGTGATCTCGAAAAACGGCGTGGAACTCGCCAGCCGGAGCTTTGTGGTGACCACCGGCGCAGGTGCGGCGCAAATTCAGGTCACGCAAAACGGCCTCGACATCAGCGACAACCGCACGACGGCAGTTGACTACGGCTCCGCGGCGCTCGGCGGCGCTGCGGTCAGCCAGACATTTACGATTAACAACTTTGGCACCGTGCCGCTGAGCCTCTCGGGGCTCTCACTGCCACCGGGCTTTGTGCTGAACGGTGCTTTTCCTAGCTCCATCGCCGTGGGAGCCTCGACCAACTTCTCGGTCGATCTCACCACGACTGCCGCCGGCAGCAAATTCGGCGCGATTCAGTTCTCGACCAATGATCCAGACACGCCGACGTTCAATTTCAACGTTTCGGGCACGATAACCGGGGCCGCACCGGCTGCCGCGCCCGTGCTATCGATCAGCGGGCCGGCTCTGGCATATACGAAATTCGGCCAGGCGATGTTAATTAAGCCGGCGGCCGCGCTCGCCGACGCGGATTCCACCAATTTCGGCGGCGGCACGTTAGCGGCCGAATTTTCTTCGATCAGTTCGACTGCGGATGTGCTCGGGATTCAAAACGGCGGTACTGGGATCGGGCAAATCGGTGTCAGCGGCAACAGTGTTTTATATGGCGGCGTGCCAATTGGAATTGTTGCCGGCGGGACCGGCGGCACACCTCTTTCGGTCAACCTCAACTCCGCAGCCACGCCGGACGCCGTTCAGGCTCTCATGCGCAGCATCGCATTCAGCACGACGACAACCCATCCGGAAAATCTATCGCGGTACGTCCGGCTTTCGCTCACGGATGAATCGGGTAATCTCAGCAACCAGCCGATTGCCGTAGTCGATCAGAACTTGTATCCGACGACCGCATCGATCGACGCTAACGGCAACCTGCTAATTGCCGACAGCAGCGTGGCGGGCAAGGACGACGTCTGGCGACTGGAGCGCAGCGGCGACAATCTCAAGCTGACGGATCTGTCGGGCTACGTGATCGATGCGTCTTCCATCGCGGGCTCGACGGGCAACGTTTCCGCGGTTGTTACGATTCCACTCGCCGCACTATCGCCGACGGGGCAAGTCATCCTCGACACGCGAAATGGCAACGACTCGCTGACCATCGACTTATCCAGCGGCGATCCGATTCCCGCCGGCGGCATCAACTTCCTCGGCGGCGATCCCACTGTCAGTCCCGGCGACAAGCTCACGATTACTGGCGGCAATCAGGGCACCGTCACTTACAACTACACGAATGCTCATGATGGCTCGATCGCCATGAGCAATTTTGGCACCGTGAGCTACACCGGGCTGGAGCCGATCGTCAACTCGGGCAGCGCGACGGACGTTGTCTTCAATCTGCCTGCCGGTCCGAACACGGTGACGCTCGGCGACGACGGCACGACCGGCAATCAGCTTTCTCGCCTCAGCGCCTCGACCATTGAAACGACCGATTTCGCTAATCCGAGCGGCACGCTGACGATCAATGCTGGTAATTCGGCCGACACGCTCACGCTCAATCCACTGCCGGATTTCTCCGCGGGTCTGACGCTCGGCGCATCGACGGCTCCCTTCGGAAGTCTGACTTTCGCTGGCGCGCTGGCCCTGGCTGCCAACAACAGCTTGGCGGCCTATTCGAGTGGCAAAATCAGTGTCCCCAATGCCACCAGCGCGATTTCGACGAGCGGCATAGGAAGTATTACGCTGATTTCCAATCGGAATATTGTCGTTTCGACCGGCGCTAGCTTCTCGACGGTCGATGGGGACATCGATTTCGCGACCAATCAGCAAGATCCACCGACCGGTGGCAATTTCTCTGGCATCAGCATGAGCGGCACGCTGACGACGAGCGGCGCGGGGAACATCTTGTTGACAGGAAAGGGCGGCAGCGATAGCACGACCAGTTTACACATCGGCGTGGACATTCTTCGTGGTGTCGTTCGCTCCTCATCCGCGAGCGCCGGCGCGGGAAAGATCACGATCAACGGCACAGGAGGTGTGGGCACCGGCGACAACGATGGCGTGTCGGTCGAAGGAGCCGGCGCCGATGTTGAGTCGGTCACTGGGGATATTCAAATTACGGGAGGCGCTGGCAACGGCACAACGACGCTTAACCGTGGCATCGCCGTGCTGAGTGGCGGGCAGATCCAATCGAAGGGGACGGGAGTCTCTGCTGCCAACATTTCTCTCACCGGCACAGGTGGACCAGGAACCGACTCAAATAGCGGCGTCAGCATCGCGAGCAGCTCGATAATAACTGCGGTGGACGGGCGAATTGCCATTTCGGGCACGGCGAGTTCGTCGACGACGGGAGCGTTCAATCAGGGAATCCGTCTGAATGGCGGCGCTGTGGTGACCAACGGCACGATCGCCGGCGGCGGCTCCATTACGCTCGTCGGTCAGGGAGGTGCGGGGACGACGGACCTGGATGGCGTGATCCTTCAAAGCTCAGGCAGCTACGTGCAGTCGGTCACGGGCGATATTCAGATTACCGGCACGGGCGGCAACGGCTCGACGACCTTTAATCGTGGGATCGCCGTTATCAATGGCGGCCAGATTATGTCTACGGGAGTTGGCCCGGCCGCAGCGAATATTTCCCTGAATGGCACGGGCGGGGCCGGCACCGATTCTGCCCGTGGCATCGAAATTTTTAGCGCGACTTCATGGATAACAAGCGTTGACGGTGACATCAGCCTGACGGGCCGCGGTGGGCCATCGGCAACGGGCTCTTTTTGCCCCGGCGTCCTGGTTCTCGGCGGCGCACAGGTCGCATCCACCGGCACAGGAAGTTCCGCGGGAAGCATTTCGATTTCGGGAACTGCCGGAGGCGGTGGAAACGGCTCAAATAATAACGGGACACGGATCGAAGGGGCGGGAAGCCAGGTCACCTCCGTCGATGGCGACATCACGATGGTCGGCAGCGCATCAGGCAGCGCACCCAATCGTTTTTCCGGTATTAGCCTCGTTCTGAGTGGAGCGATTCAGGTTACGGGCACGGGCCGGTTGTCGATGACCGGGACGGCAGGAGTCGCGGGCAATCAAATCGGTAACGCATTAAATCTTGCCAGCGTGGTTTCCGTTCCAAATTCGTCCGTGACGCTGGTCGGCGACACGATGTTCCTGGATCCCGCGAATCTGACGCTCAATGCGGCCACTGTAACGCTGTTGCCCAAAACTCCAGGCCGCACGATCGATTTGGGGCAGGCCGCTGTGGGCACAACCTCGTTCGACGACGCGCCTCCTGTTCCGGCGAATCCGGTGACCGTGGCATTCCAAACCGTCCAAGGTGGCTCAGCAGCCAATGGCGGCGTCATTCACTTCGCGGCTCAACATAACGGCTTCGATCCAGTCACCCACCACCCGGCCGCTCCTCAAGTGACCATTAACAATGCGCTGCCCGCTGATTTGTCGGTAACGCTGAATCTAGATAGCTCGAACGCCATTGCGATTGTGACTTTCAGTTCAGGGCAAAACTCAGTTGATATCGAGTTTGACGCAGGAATAAACCGCCGCGGCACAATGGGCAACGACCTTTCGATCTCATTTACGAGGGCGAATCGGCAAGGCCAGGGGCCCTTGGTCACGTTTGGCGGGCCCAACAACGATCAGGTTATCGTCACGCTGGATACGGCGGGCACCACAGCGCAACAACTGGTGGATGCCATCAATTTCAATTCGCTGAACGATGGGATTATCGTGGCAACTTATTTCGGGCCGGATACGGATATCTCCAATACGCTCGTCACGCAGGTTCAGTTAAGCGGCGGAAACGACGGCTCAAGTGCGCAAGATGTCATCGACGCGATCAACAACGCAGTCATTCCCTTTGGGCAGCCGAACGCTGGTCAGGCCGTCGTGCAAGCCACGCTCGCATCGGGCAGCGGAAACACTCTCGTGGCCCTCGACGGGCCCGGCAAAACCTACGCAGATGTGCCGTTGGCGATTCCGGCTAGCTCCAGCGAACTTGGCTTGACCGACGACGAGTTCGATACGATCACTGCCGGCATTCTCCAAATCGGCGATCCGAACAGTGGCCCGATCACGATTAGTGCCAATATCGCGCGCGCGACCGCTACAAATATCGGTCTGACAAGCGGCGGGATGATTCGTTTTACCGGCGGCTCCATCGACACGGGTGGAGGAGACGTAATGCTCGCGCCGGGCGCCGATGGCGTTAGCGTCGCGCACCCCGGCGTGGACACAGACTTGGATGCCAGCGGCACGCTGAGTTTCGCCAGCGGTGCGAATCTCGTCATCCCAATCGGCGGCCTAACGGTGGACACGCAGTACGATCAGCTTCATGCGATCGGCAATGTGGATTTGACCGGTATGAATTTGGTGCCGGCGCTCGGCTTTCAGCCGGCGGTGGGAGACCAGTTCACGGTCGTCAATAATATGGGCTTCGGCGCGACAATTGGACAGTTCAGCAACATTTCGAATCAAAAGCTGGCCGTTAAGACGGCAAACTACAACGCGATTTTCGCTGTCAACTATCAGGGAGGGGACGGAAACGATGTTGTCTTGACCGCCCTCGACATTGCCCCCACGTTGGACCCAATTCCCGATCCCGACTCGATCGACGAAGATGCAAGCCTGCAATCAATTGGACTTACCGGTTTATCCGCCGGTCATGACGGAACAGCGATCCTCAACGTTACGGCTGTCAGCAGCAATCCCAGCTTGATTCCCAATCCGGACGTGACGTATTCCAATGCGGACGGCACTGGGACGCTGACTTACACGCCGCTTCGCGACCAATTCGGCACCGCGACCATCACAGTCACCGTGCAAGACGACGGCGGGACAGATAGTGGCGGCGTCGATACGATCACACAAACTTTTGTCGTCACGGTCAACCCCGTCAACGATCCGCCCACGTTCGATCACCTGGCCGGTAATTACTCAGCCAAAGATGAGGACGTGACGACGCGCGGGCCGGCGGTGGAGCAATCGGTTCCGGGCTGGGCGGCCAATATGTCAGCGGGACCCGCGAACGAGACGGGCCAGATGCTGACGTTTTCGGTTTCCAACGACAACCACGCACTCTTTGCAGTTCAGCCGGCGGTTGGCGCCGATGGCACATTGACCTATACACCGCGAGCGAATGCTCACGGCGTCGCGAATGTCACGGTCGTGCTGCAAGACGACGGCGACGGCAATAACACGAGTCAGCAGGTTTCATTTCAGATTGAAATAGTCAAGACGCACCCGCTGCACAACGCGGCGGAGAGCGGGAAGCGCAATGGGCTCGACGTCACCGGATCAACGAGCCTTCAACCGGATGGTTTTATCGTCGCCAACGACGTGTTGACGGTGATTAACTACATTAATGCCAAGGGTTCGGGCAAAATCCCCGACCACGCGCCACCGGGACCGCCGTATCCGGACGTCAACGGCGATGATCAGGTGGTCGCGGAAGATGTTCTCCAGATCATTAACTACATCAACGCCCATCCGGGCCAATCCGAAGCGCCTAGCGGCGCTGAGGCATTGCCGGTCGAAACAGTCATCCCGGCGCCAGCCGTCGGCATTCCGGCCGAACTGATCAATCTCCTCGCCGGCGATCTGGCCGCAGCTCAGCTCAAACGGCGGCGGTTGATAACCTGAGCGGCCTAATGATGGCCGTCATAGCATCCATCGAGCTAAGACGTCGCAGGTTTGCTTTGACCAACGGTCTGTTTCGAGACTTGCCGGTTCTTGGCGCTCCAATAGGCGGCGTTGGTTTTGGCATAGGCACAAGCGGCTTGCAGCTTCTGGACTGAGGCGTTCAGGGCCGTGTAGTTGGCGGCGAAGCGCTGCCGGACGTCGGCGACTTGGGCAGCGAGCGAGGGAACGCGGCTGGCGCGGGCCTCGGTGAAGCGGGCGTCGGGCAAGCCCAGGACACGGCGGCGCTTGCGGACAGCGGTAATCGTCCGGCCGGTGAGGCGGGCGGCTTCACTTAAGCTCAGGCGCATCAGCATCTCGTCTTCTTCACGCTTCCAGTGAACGGGCAGCGAGGCGCGAGTTTGCTTTTTGCGACTGCGCGGGCGCTGGCAATGCCGCTGCCATGATTCGGCGACTTCGAGTGGGACGCCGAAGCAGGCGGCGACAATAGCCGGAGTTTCGAGCCGGACGGCCCGGGCGAGGGCCTTATACATGACCAGTTGCCGTTCGCCGTTTGCCAGGCCGATGGGCCAGCGGATGGGAGCTTCACTAAGACCGACGATTTCTACCAAGCCGCGACTTTCGCATTCGACGAAAGTGCCGATGGCGAAAACGGGTGTCAAATACGGACCGAAACGAGGTTTGGGCGCCTCTGACATGTTCGGCATTCTACTTGGGTGCTCGGACGGCGGCGTGCATTATGCATGCCGCACATTATTTGTCCGAGAGGGCTCTGCGAGTAGAGCGGCGCGATCGGGGCGTCGCAACGGCATCGCGAGCAGGCTCACGCGGAGGAGAAAACGCCCATTTGATCCGCGACATTTTGGCCGGCATGGCGGTTTTCCGCCACGAGATCGGGCTTCCGCCAAGTGACTAACGCGATCTTAACGTTCGCCGGAACAAGGAGATTACTACTCGTAGGACGCCTCACGAGCGGTCACGTACAAAACGACGCGGGGGCGACGGATTGACTTGCTCCATGATCAGGTGACGGCTCTAATAGTTCCACTGCAGGACCCAAGCGATGCCGAGCAAAAATGAAGCGTGGATGGAGTTGCATCGCCTGGCGGCGGCGATTGAGGACGAAGGACTAACTCGTCAGGAGCGGTTGGACAATCTGATTCAAGACTTTCTACAGATGCCGCCGCTGGTGCGCCGTGAACTCCTCCGCGAACTGCAGTTCTTGTTGTCGGAATTGACCGATCTGGAACCGCTGATCATTCAAGCGGCGAACGCGGCTGAAGATGGTTCGATGCTGCCGAAGAAAATCGGCTAGATAGAGGCGTCGATGGCGTCATGGGCGCGGTCGAGCGTCCGTATCTTTCCGCGCGCGGCCGGCAATGGTACATAGAGGCTGCTCTTCTGAGGCTTCGTTTCCAAGTCGAGAAGACGACTAATGGCGGGAAATAAATCGGACCATGAGCCGGCTGGTGACGGTGACGCGCGCGGCGTGACGGAGGAGCGGCAATTGCGCGTCGCGGAAACGCAGTCCGAAGATGGACAAACTGCGGTGGTGGGCGTCGGAGCGTCGGCGGGCGGTCTGGAAGCGTTTTCGGATCTCTTGCGGACATTGCCGAGCAATCCTGGCTTTGCCATCATCTTTGTGCAGCACATCACGCCGACGCATGAGAGCGCGCTGGCGACGCTGCTAGCTGCCACGACCGAGATGCCGGTCGTCCAGCCGTCGGAAGATACACGCGTCGAAGCGGATCACGTGTATGTGATTGCGCCCAACAAAAACCTGACGCTGCGTGACGGGACGCTGCTGGTGCATCCACGGCCGAGAGACCGGACGCAATATACGCCGATCGATACGCTGTTTCACTCGCTGGCGAAGGAGTTGGGATCAAACGCGGTGGGCGTGATTCTGTCGGGGACGGCGAGCGACGGCGTGGAGGGCGTGCATGCCATCAAGGCGGCTGGCGGAGCGATCTTGGTGCAAGATCCGGACACGGCCAAGCAGAATGGCATGCCGCTGGCGGCGATGGCGACGGGTAAAGTCGATCTGGTTCTTAAGGCAGAGGAGATTGGCGACGAGCTGCTGAGGTTGGTGAAGCGGTCGCCGGTGCGTGAATCGCCGTCGCGCGACGGCATGTCTCTGGAATCGGGCCAGCTCGAGCAAATTTTCTCACTGTTGCGGGCTTCGAGCGGCGTGGATTTTGGCAATTACAAGCTGCCAACGGTGCAGCGGCGAATCCAGCGGCGAATGGCCTTGCACAAGGTCGGTTCTGTCGATCAGTATTTAACCCACTTGCGGGAGAACAACCAAGAAGTTCACCAGCTCTATCAAGACATCCTGATTCATGTCACGCGATTTTTCCGTGAGCCCGAGTCGTTCCAGTCGCTGGCGGAAGAAACGTTTTCCAACATTTTGGAAAATCGGCCGAGCGACGCGCCAGTTCGCATATGGGTGCCGGCGTGCTCAACGGGCGAAGAGCCGTATTCCGTGGCGATTACGCTCGTCGAGTACCTGGATCATCGCAGCGACAGCGTGCCGATCCAGATTTTTGCGACGGACATTAGCGAGACGGCGATCGATCAGGCGCGGGCCGGGCTGTATCCACCGAGCGCCGTGGAGGACCTGCCGCCGGAGCGGCTGCGGCGGTTTTTCACGAAGACGGACGGGCAGTATCGAGTCAATAAGCCGATTCGTGATTTGTGCGTGTTTGCGCGACAGGATTTGACGCGCGATCCGCCGTTTTCGAAGCTTGATTTGATCGTCTGCCGGAATGTGTTGATTTATTTGAGCCAGGCGATTCAGAGCCGGTTGATTAGCGTCTTTCATTATGCCTTAAAGGATACGAGCTACTTGATGCTGGGCAGCGCGGAGACGATTGGGGCGCAAACGGAGCTGTTTGCAGTCGCGGATAAGAAGCATCGGATTTATCGGAAGAAGCTGGTGGCGTTGCCGGCGGACGTGCGATTTGCGTTTCCGTATGCGCGGCCGGTTAGCTCCCGCGGGCAGCACGGACCGGACGATGTGCGCGGCACGAGCAATGTGCAAGCCGAGGTGAATCGGCTGATTCTCGAACGGTATACTCCACCGGGAGTGGTTGTGAATGACGAGTTGCGGATTCTGCAGTTTCGCGGGCAGACCGGGCGTTTTTTAGAGCCCGCGCCCGGCGATGCCAGCCTCAACTTATTGAAGATGTGTCGCGAGGGCCTTTTGCACGGGCTACGAACGGCACTACAAGCGGCGAAGAAGAAGGACGCGCCGGTGCGCCGCGAGGGGCTGCGGGTCAAAACCAATGGCGATTTCGTGAATTTGGCCGTGGAGGTGATTCCTATCGCGGCCAGCGGCGAAGGGCGGCACTACTTGATTCTGTTTCAGGATGTGACCCGCGCTGTGCCGCTCAAGGTGGCGGCGGCGGGAACGACGCGCACGAAGAAATCAACCGGCAAGGAAACTGAAGCCGAGGTCGAGCGGCTGCAAACGGAGCTGCTCGCCAGCCGCGAGTATTTGCAGTCAATCATTCAGGACCTGGAGGCCGCCAACGAGGAGCTGCAATCGGCAAACGAGGAGATTTTGTCGAGCAACGAGGAGCTGCAGAGCACGAACGAGGAGTTGGATACGGCGAAAGAAGAGCTACAGAGCACGAATGAGGAGCTGAACACGGTCAACGAGGAATTGCATGGGCGAAACGAAGAGCTGACGCGAATCAATAGCGATTTAATGAACCTGATCAACGTCGTGCAGATGGCGATTGTGATTGTGGCCGGAGACTTGCGGATTCGGCGGTTCACTTCCATGGCCGAGCGGATTCTGAACTTGATCCCTGGCGACGTGGGCCGGCCGATCGGGCAAATCAAACCGAATATTGATTGTCCGGATTTGGAAGCGATTATTCGGGAAGTGATCGATACGGTTTCCGTGCAGCAGCGCGAGGTCCACGATTCGCAAGGGCGGGCCCTTTCGCTCATCGTGCGGCCCTATAAAAGCGCGGACAACCGCATCGACGGCGTCGTGCTGGCATTGACGGATATCGAAGAAACTCGGCGGACGCGCGATGAGGCACAGGAGGCCCGCGAATATGTCGAAGCGGTCTTCAACACGGTCCGCGAGCCCCTGGTCGTGCTAGATCGCGAATTGCGGGTCGAGCGGGCGAACCCGGCGTTTTACGGCATGTTCAACTTGGCGCAAGGCGACGTCGAGCGGCAGCTGTTTTGCGAAATCAGCGAGCGGATGTTCGACATTGAGCGCGTGCGGGAGAAGCTGGACGAAGTGCTCACGGCTAACCAGTTCGAAGGGCTGGAAATCGAGCAGAACTTCCCGCGGGTCGGCAAAAAAAAGCTGCTGCTGTCCGGTCGGCGGATCAGCGGGAGCTCGAAGCGCTCGCCGCTGATTTTGCTGGCGCTAGATGAAGCGAGCTGATTGTCTGGCGACTGGGTGCGTGACGCGGGCGCGGCTTGCCGGTAGGTTATGGCGTTGGTTCAGTCTGCCCAGGCATTTTTTTATGTTCCTGAGTCGAGTCATGACAATTCCGATGGAGTTGGCCAGTGTTGTTATAGCGCTTGTATTGGCTTTGGTTGCCGTCGCCGGCGATTTGCCGCGAAGCAGCCCGGAAGCAGAGGGGGTTTCGTCGGCTGGCGTGCTCGCGTTTATCGAGGCGGCGGATAAGGGGCTCGATTCGCTGCACAGCATCATGCTCGTCCGGCATGGGAAGGTCGTGGCCGAAGGTTGGTGGGCGCCGTATTCGCCAGCGGCGCCGCATTCGCTGTATTCATTGAGCAAGAGCTTCACTTCGACGGCCGTAGGCATGGCCATCGCCGAAGGAAAGTTGAAGCTCGATGACGACGTGCTGAAATTCTTTCCGGAGGATGCGCCGGCCGAGCCGAGCAAGAATTTGCAGGCGATGCGGGTCAGTGATTTGCTGCGGATGAATACGGGCCATCAGACCGAGCCGAAACGCGTCGCGGATCAAGTGTGGACCAAGGCATTCCTGGCTCACGAGGTGCCCTTCAAGCCCGGCACGCATTTTCTCTACAACACATCGGCGACGTACATGCTGTCGGCGATTGTGCAGAAGGCGACGGGCGAGAAATTGATCGATTATTTGCGGCCACGGCTGTTTGAACCGCTGGGCATTGAGAACCCAACGTGGGAATCGAGCCCGCAAGGGATCAACACGGGCGGATATGGTTTGAGCGTTCGCACGGAGGACATCGCGAAGTTTGGACAACTTTATTTGCAGAAAGGGACGTGGCACGGCAAGCAGCTTTTGCCCGAGGAATGGGTAGCCAAGGCAACCGCGCGGCAAACATCCAACGGCAGCAATCCGAAGAGCGATTGGGACCAGGGCTACGGCTATCAGTTTTGGCGATGCCGCCACGGGGCGTATCGCGGCGACGGGGCGTTCGGGCAATTTTGCGTCGTGCTGCCGGAGCAGGACGCGGTG
>DASXLL010000069.1:0-8355 GCA_036496265.1 Pirellulaceae bacterium
GCCAACCTGGCTTTGTCGCTAGCGGCCGTGTGGCTTGGTATAGCCTTAATCCGAGCCCTCGATTAGTTCCCCCACTGTCCACCTCAAGAAATAACAGCGGCCTGGTCGGGCTTTCACCCGGCCAGGCCGCATGCTTGTCGCAGCCTCTAGGCCAATACGATCCTAGCGGACCAGGCTCGTGGTGGCATGAACGACCCGACGCTGAGTCGGAATGTAAGCAGAGGGATCAACCACCGGGGCCGGCGGCATCGGGACGGCGCCGCCGTCACCAATCGAAGCACCCTTCGCAGGGGCATCGCAACCGCAAGCCGGGGCCGGAGCCGCACAGCTGGGAGCTGCACAGCTAGGAGCCGCACAGCTGGGAGCCGCACAACCGCAACCCTTGTTGCAGCTGTTGCAGCAGCTCTTATGGCAGCAGAACAGGCGGTCGAGCAGGCAGGTGTGGCAGCACTTGTTGCAGCTATTGCAGCTATTGCAGCTGTTGCAGCCCGTGTTGCAGCCGCAAGACGGCTTCGCACACGTGTTGCAGCTGTTGCAGCTATTGCAGCAACGATTGTGGCAACCACTGAACAGGCCGCAGCCGCTACGGCAGCAGCTGTTGCAGCTGTTGCAGCTATTGTTGCAACCGCAGCTAGGAGCGGCGCCACAGGTCGGGGCAGCGGCGCACGTGGGGGCAGGAGCCGCACACGTGGGAGCCGGAGCCGCACAAGAAGGAGCCGGAGCGGCGCAGCTTGGGGCCGCACAGCTCGGGGCCGCCGCGGCACAGCCGCAGCCTTTGTTGCAACCGCAGTTGTTATTGCAGCAGCCACGGCCGCAGCAACGCGATTTGCAGCACGAATTGCAGCTGTTGCACGAGCTGCAGCAGCTCGTGTCGCAGCCGCAACCGCTGTAACCGAGCATTCGGTCCAGCAGTTCAAAGCTAAAACCAGAGGTACAAGCGGCTAAGCCGAGTACCAACGATCCGAGAAGCGAGGTCCGATTCATTGAGCGACGTCTCCTAAACGATGGAACCATCGAACTGGCGCATGTCCCGGTCCGGCCGGATTTACGTAAACGCTGGCGGTCGCGCTAGAGGACGCGGCCGCCGGCATCACGTGGGACCAAACCTCCGCGGCAGTCCTATTGCCGCGAAAGTTCTTGTACGGGGGTGCGAATACGGGTAGGCCAGGTGTGTGAGCTGGTATAGTCGCCGCCTCACACGAATATTCGGTGTTTGCCACCTTGAACCGGTCCGAGTCAATCGTTGACCCGTAAAAGTCCGCTCCGGCTCACCTGACTTTGCTGACGAACCTCCTCATGAGGTTGCCAGCAGAATCCAGCGACAACAACGGTATCGACTTGTCAAATCGGGGAGCTTGAAGACGCGTAAATAATTTTAAGCCAATCACTTACGTCGCCGGTCGCGCAAACATTTCCGCGCTGAGAAGATGTTCCGGTAAGGGAAATAGTGAGTCGGGTTTGAAGGCGAAAGGGCCCGCAAAGTCGTAGCCAGGCGGCAAAGTTTACCAAGAGGGGAAGACCGGCAGGCGCAACTCTATATGAGTTGCGGGTCGCCGTTGGGTGCGTTCAGTCTGGTAGATTGACGGCTCGTTTCCCGGATGCTGCCCTCAAACTTGCCTCGCCTTGATGAAACCGACAATATTGCCGGCGCTCGCCGTTTTGTTCCTCATGACTTGCGCAGCGTCGGATCTCCGCGCTGAGCCAGCCGCGGTTCTTCCGGCCATGTCGCGCCCACAAATCGAGGCGGGATTGAAATCGCGCGACCACGCCCTGTATATCAAAGAAGGCTGGATTCGCGATCCGTATATCAAGCTCGGACCAGACGACTATTACTATCTCACGGGAACGACGCCCAATCCCGGCGATCCGCGGGAGCAGTCCGATCCTTACAACATTGGCCTCGGCCCCGAATCGATCGTCGGGTCAACCGTCCAAGTTTGGCGCAGTAAGGACCTGATTGACTGGGAATACCTCGGCACTCCGTTCACGCTTAAAAACGACAGCTTCCACAAAGACCCCGGCAAATACGTCTGGGCGCCCGAGTTCCACTGGCTCGGCGATCGCTGGGCCCTAGTCCATTGCCCAGCCGCAAAAGCCAATCTCGCTTTGACTCAAGGCCCAGAGCTCAAAGGTCCCTGGACTCATCCGCTCAAGGAAAAACTCGGCAACAAGCACGATCCTTCGCTCTTCAACGACCGCGACACGTGGTGGCTGCTCTGGCAAAACACGCTCATCGCGCCGCTCAACGAAGACTTCACCGATTTCACCGCCGCACCCGTCCGCATCGACCCCGCCGGCAGCCGCGTCAATTCCGAGGGCAAAACCGTTTCCGTAATTGGCCACGAAGGGGCCACGATGCTCAAAGTCGGCAACAAATACGTCCACCTCGGCACCGCCTGGTCCACCGACATTGGCCGCAAAGGCTCCTACAACCTCTATTACTGCACGGCTGACAATATCACCGGTCCCTACGGCCCACGCCAATTCGCCGGCCGCTTCCTCGGCCACGGCACTCCATTCCAAACCCGTGATGGCAACTGGTGGTGTACCGCCTTCTTCAACGGCAACGTTCCGCCTCTCTCGCGCGACGGCATCGAAACCCGCAATCTCGCCAGCGACGCCCAAACCATCAATCAACGCGGCACCACCATCGTACCGCTCGAAGTAAAACAACTCATCAGCGGCGACATCGACATTCGTGCCCTCGATCCCGCCTACGCCACGCCAGGCCCAGACGAAGTTCAGAAATTTTGATGCGCGCTTTTACGCCACTTCGACCGTAAAGATCTTCTAGCAGGAATTTTCCTTGAGCCGATTCCGCCCCTGGGTCACCGTCCTAACTTCGTTCCACAACACGCCGATCTTCGGTCGCATTTGGGTCGCGGTGGCCGTGCTGGCGGCCTATTCGGCCGTCATCGTTGTTATCGAGCATTACACCAACTTCGATATTCCCATCGTCGGCGCGACCTTCCACGGCTTTCTCGGCCTCATCCTCGGCACGCTGCTCGTCTTTCGCACCAACACCTCCTACGACCGCTGGTGGGAAGGCCGCAAGCTCTGGGGCCAACTCGTCAACGACAGTCGCAACCTGGCCATCAAGGTTCAAACCTGCGTACGCGCAGATCAAGCTGACAAGCAGCGACTCGGCCGCTGGCTCTGCGATTTCGCCTTGGCACTAAAAGGCCACTTGCGCGGGGGTGTCCGCCTGGCCGACTTGCCCGGCTTCGCAACTACCGAAAATGTCCGTCAGCCTGCTCACGTCCCGGCTTACATCTCCGAACGCATTTACGAGCAAATCGAAGCCTGGCGACAGAGCGACCAGCTTGGCGGTTTCGAGCTACTGTTTCTCGACCAACACGCCGCCTCGCTCATGAATATTTGCGGCGCGTGCGAGCGAATTCAAAAAACGCCCATCTCGCTCTCCTACCGCTGGTTCATCCGCCAGTCGATCATCCTCTATTTACTGACGCTGCCCCTGGGCCTCGTCGATAGCTTCCACTGGTGGACCGTCGTCGCCGTCGCCATGCTCGGCTACTTCATGATCGGCATGGAAATGATCGCCGAAAACATCGAAGACCCCTTCGGCCACGACGAAGACGACATCCTGCTCGACGACATCTGCCTCAACATCGAACGCAGCGTGCGCGATATTCTAAATGGATCTTGTTGACTCATTACCTCACGAGTCGTTTAACGGGCAGCCGCAGGCGACCGCGAATTGCCATACGCCTATAACTCCGGCGCAAACTTGAACGCGCAAGTCAGGGGTCGGGAGTCGAATGCGGCAAAGGTTTTCCACATGTTTAAATCGCCATCGCAATCGACTCCCGACCCCCTCGCGAGGCGTTACGAGCCCGTTTGGGCCATCGGGGGTTGGCTGCGCCATGTGGCCGGAGCGATCACGAGCCACAGATTCGTCGTCAACGCCATCGGCTTTCAGCTTCTTTTCGTTTTCAGTGGCGTTTCCCTCGCCGCCGCCCCAAACTGGGAAATGCTGATCGACAATCTGATCGGCGGCGAGCCCGAAAACCTTTGTGAAGCCGCCAAAGCAATTCAAGCCGAACCGCCGAAGGAGCGCGAAGACCTCGACAAGGTCGCCGATGCGGTGAAATCCGCCCTCAGCACGACACGCGACGTGCCGGCTCAGTGCGCACTCCGCTTGGCCCTCGGCAAACTGGCCGCGGCCGGTGTGGAAGACGCCGCCGAGTGGGGCTTCGAGTCGATGTCCGTCACTCACAACGCCAAAACTCCTCCGGAAGTGTTCGAAGCCCATGCCCGTGCTTTGGAGATGGTCCCCGGCGCGGCCAAAGAACTAATGATCGGCAATCTCGACGTCGCCCTGAATTTTCCCGAGGCCGATCCCAAAGAGCGCCAGCGCATCAAAGAATTCGTCGTCCTCACGGCTGAAGCTCTCAAGACCCGCGAGCTTGCCGACTTCCTCGGCGCACTCCTAACCGGCGAAGAAGACCTCTTCGTCAAAATCGAAGCCCCGCTCGAATCCCGGCTCCTAGCTTGCTACAAGAACGTGAAAGCGGAGCCGCCAATCACCGCCGACGCCGTCACAAAATGGCTCGATAAGCATCCCGGCGGGCCAGCGCAAGTCGAAATCGCGGTCCTCGAAACCATTTCCACCGTCGGCGCCACCGATCCAGAAGCCGCCCCAAAACTAGCCGCTCGTCTTCTGGAAAACCCCGCCAACACGCTCGCCCTCGCCAAGAGCCTTCAATCCGGCCGCCTCAACAAGAAACTACAACCCCAAATCCTCTCCTCCCTCCGCCGCCACGCTCCCACCGACTCCACCGGCCAAATGCAAAGGCTTCTCACTGAGATTGCTGAGGAAAGAAAATAGTGCAACGCTTAATTTCAGATTGACGATCGGGGGAGCACTCGCGAAAAGCCGAAAGTGCGAAAATCCGAAGCAAGCAAAATAGCTGCCCGCTTTCGCGTTTTCGAAACTTCGCGCTTTCGCGATTCCTCACCTCGCCGATTGCGAGGTCGGTCGCGAAAAATCGCTTGCGGGTATGGACTGTTCTCTGCGCCTCTGCGTGAGATTTCTTTTCCAGGCTACTGACAACTGACTACTGCCCACTGACTACTCCCTTTGCCTTGTATAAATACGGATTCAAACTCGGATCGTTATACATCTTGAGCTGCCGAAAGGCAAAAACTCCTCTCCGACCTCTCCAACCCAGCCAACTGAATCCCTCTCTCTGTGTCCTCTGTGCCTCTGTGTGAGATTTCTTCCCTGCTGGCCACTGGCCACTGGCTACTGGCTACTGGCCACTCCCTTTCGCCCCGGCCTTGTAAAGATAGGGATTCAAACTCGGATCGTTATACATCTTCAGCTGCCGATAAGTCTTATGCTTCTTCCGACCCGCAAATAGATCGTCAGCCAGCTGCTGTGCCGATCGCGAGAGATCTTCCTGCTGAGCCAATGCAATGGCCAGCTTCCGCGCGACCCCTTCCCGATGCTCAGCCGTCGCGTCAGCCCGATCGCGCTGCTCAATCAGATGATAAATCCGCAGCGCCAAAATCGACAGCCGATCAATCGAGCTGCCCATCGTCTCGGTGTTCTGCGGCGCGTCGGGGGCAGCCATGACACCGCCGCGAGTTAACTCCTCAGTAATCCAATCGTCCAGCTTCTCAATCCAATCATTCCGCTGCTGATTCAGCTTATCGATCGCCCGTTTCACCTGCGCAATCTCCGTGTCCGTCGCACTTGGCGACCGCGCCTTATCCTCCTCATGCCACAACTTAAAGTTGTAGCTCAATTGCTCGCACACCACGCCCAAAAAACCCTCATACCGATTATCCACCGCCTCCCGATGCCAGCGATCAATACAGTCCTTATGCAACTTCCCAATTTCCGTCAGTGAAATCATTTCTTCCCCCTCTCCCTTTGGGAAGAGGGCCGGGGTGAGGGCCGAATTGTATTCAGTTAGCGTCCTACTGCCGTTCACTTGCCGCAACGCGGCAAAACTCGATAGCCCAGGGCAAGTGAGCGGAGCGAGCGCCGCCCTGGGTTGCATCAGAACAAGACGATCGAAAGCCCTGAAGGGGCGTCACGAAGTAGCAAACGCCATCAAGGCAAGCCAGATTCTACGCCAAAAACCGCATACCTGACCACCGTAAATATCCGCTATGCTGACGTAATCAAGAACGAAGGATTGCCTAGCTTGTCCGCCACCGCCAAAGCCCATCACTCACGTCGCAGCCACGCCTCGTCGTGGCCCTATTATGCGCTCGCCGGCTTCTGCACCCTCGCACTCATCGCTCTAGCCCTTTACGGTAACGGAACCACCGAATCGGCCCAGCGGCCAACACCATCGAAGCAAAAAACCTCCAACATCCCCTTCAACGGCGATCGGGCCTATCAATATTTGAAAGACATCTGCGCCATCGGCCCCCGCGTCAGCGGCACCGAAGGCATGGCGCGGCAGCAGGCGTATCTCAAAGCACACTTCGAAAAACTCGGCGGCCGCGTTTCGCTCCCGGAATTCACGGCGAGACATCCTCAGACCGGCAACCCGGTGAAGCTGGCGAATATGATCGTCGAGTGGCACCCCGACCGCAAAGAACGCGTGCTCTTTTGTGCCCACTACGACACGCGGCCCTTCCCCGACCAGGATCCCGTCGATCGCCGCGGCCTCTTCGTCGGTGCCAACGACGGCGCCAGCGGCACGGCTGTCCTCTGCGAGTTGGGCAATGAAATGGCCCAGCTAAAAACGGGAGTCGGCGTCGATTTCATCCTCTTCGACGGCGAAGAACTCGTTTTCGACGGCAACCGCGATCCCTATTTCCTCGGCAGCGAGCATTTCGCCCGCGAATACGTCGCCCATCCGCCCCCCTATCGCTATCGCGCCGGCATTCTGCTCGACATGGTCGGCGACGCCCAACTCCAGCTCTACCGGGAAGTCAACAGCCTCCGCACGCCGCAATCCAAGCAACTGACCAACGACATCTGGAACATCGCCCGCGACCTCGGCGTCCGCGAGTTCCTCTTCGGCCAAGGCCACGAAGTCCGCGACGACCACCTCGCCCTCAACGACATCGCCAAAATCCCCACCACCGACCTCATCGACTTCGACTACCCCAACTCCCGCGGCGTCAACTACTGGCACACCACCCAAGACATCCCCGAAAAATGTTCCCCAGCCTCCCTCGCCAAAGTCGGCTGGGTGCTCAAGACGTGGCTAGAGCAGCAAAAGTAAGCCACCGACGCCATACACGGCTTGCTGAAGGTCGATTCCAAGCAGTTGAAGAAGCGGACGGCTAAGAAGAAGGCCGCGAAGAAGGTGACGCGGAAGAAGGGCTAGGGGCTGTATTGCGACTGCATTTGTGACTGGGCATCTATCGCTTGCTGCCGAGTCATATGCTTGCCATCGGGTAGGCTGAGTAGGTGGTCAATCCACGAACAGCCGGCCATCGATAACATAAGGACTATCGCGACTAGAATCAGTACCGCACGCATGTCTGTCTAATACAAAAACTGGGAAATTGCCGCAACGTCACCTCGGTGTGCAAAGTCGAACATCCCGAAATCTTTCCGTTTTCGACCAGATTTTGGTCCGGTTTTTTCGCGATTTCGCGATAGAGCTATGGGAGGCATCGCCTCCGTCTAAAACGACGCTCGTTAATCGCCCAGGGCTCCCTTCGCCCCGGTACTCCGGGGAGAAGGGCTGGGGATGAGGGGTGAATCACCTAAAACTCGCACCACTCACACGCCGTGTTCAAGCGATGCTAAACCGAATCCACACTCGAATACCACAGCGACTTATATCACTTTCAATATAAGCGCCTCCCAGCAAATATCAGTTTCCCTAAACGCCTCATGCTAAACACCTTCCACCAAATCCAGCCCCCGCCATCCCAAAAAGTTTTTCAAAATATAAGCGACTCTCCCGTCTCACCTTAAGCCTTCAGCCTTCGGTCTTCGGTCTGCGGTCTTAAGCCTTTGCCTTTAGCGCCGAGCTCAACTTGAGCGCCGACCCCTCAGACCCCAAATTCCTAACCCGATCAATGCCATCCACTTACAACCACCGCCGACCCTCGTCGTAATGAAAAAACTTCAAACTTTAGCGCGTCGCCGCCACCGCCAGCGATTCGCGAGTCGCAATTGACGACCGAACAGCGCCACTAGATTTTGCCGTCACCAGTCCCGAAAACCACGCCGCCAGTGCCGCAACCGTCTCCGGATACACGAACGCTAGGTTGCCAATAATCATCACCAACCCAAACGTTTTCATGCCCAGGCACATGCCGATGCCCAGATGCACCCCGACCGCCATCCCAATGCAAATCGGCCGCGTCAGCTTGGGCCAGATTAGAAAGCAGTAGAACGTCTCCCAGAAAACC
>DASXLL010000070.1:0-38344 GCA_036496265.1 Pirellulaceae bacterium
CGCGTCGGTCCGTTCCTTCCACCGCTGCCGAAGTTCCTTCCTCGTGCCGTCCATGGCTTCCTCCGTTGTGCAAGCTCCCTACAGCCGCCACCGCCCCCAAGTTTACGAGAAACCACGCAGCGCAGATACGGGAATGCACCCTTCCCACGGGCCGTGCTGGTTTTGCTGATTCGCTTCGACTAGATTTAGCAAATAGCGGGCACATCACGGGGTTAGTGGAAGACTGGCTGGGCAAACACCTATCGCGAGGGACCAATCATGTTACTGGGACGACGAACAAAATCATGGGCGACGTTGGCGGCCGGAGTCGCGATCGGCCTGGCCATCGGTGGCGGCCTGGCGATGGGCTTGATCATCGGGCAGCGGAATGCATCGCTGCCAGACAACGTTCTGGCCGAACTTAAGTTAAAAGCGATGGCCTCACACGGCACCGACACGTTCGCAATTGCGACCGGCTCCGTCGATGACGATGTCGAGGGCCTCTACACGCTCGATTTTCTCACGGGCGATCTGAGCTGTTTCGTCATCAACGCCCGCAACGGTTCATTCGGCGGATTGTTCAAGACGAACGTCGCCGCGGTGATGGGCGCAGAAAAAGGAAAGAAGCCGAGCTACTTGATGGTCACTGGCCAAATCAACGCCGTCGGCAACTACGGTGGCCAGCGGCCGGCGGCTTGCCTCTGCTATGTCGTCGATGCCAACACGGGCGACGTCGCCGCGTTCAGCTTCCCCTGGGCCAAAGCCGGGACCGCGGCTGGCGTCACACAAGCCACCGAAATGCGACTCGTTGGCAAGTGGAAAGTTCGCAACATCGCCGGCCAATGATCTCTGCGATAACCGATAAAAGCATCGAAATCATCGTCAATGGTCAGCCGCGTGATATCGCGGTGGCGACGACGGTGGCCGTCCTGCTCCACGAGCTTGAAATCCCTCTCCGCGGTGTCGCCGTCGAGATCAACGACCAAATCGTCCCCCGCGCTCAGCATGCCGAGCAATTTCTTTGCTCAGGGGACCGGCTGGAGATTGTTTCGCTCGTCGGCGGAGGCTAATCGTGGGGCAGGCGTCTCGCCTGCCGTGCGGTAAAATCACGTGCATGTCCATAGCTGAATCTCCGCCCGACGCCCTCACCGACAAATCCCTCCGCATCGGTTCACACACGCTTCACAGCCGCCTGATCGTCGGCACCGGTAAATACGACACGTTCGAGACGATGCAGGCGTCGCTCGCCCTTTCCGGCGCCGACTGCATCACCGTCGCCGTTCGCCGTGAACGCCTCTACGACGGCCGTGGCAAAAACATCCTCGATTTTCTCGACCTGTCGCGGTACACGCTGCTGCCCAACACCGCCGGCTGTTACAACGCGACCGACGCCGTCCGCGTCGCCCGCATGGGCCGCGAGATTTTGCTCAGCCTGGAAAACTCCGGGGCCGACTGGGTCAAGCTCGAGTGCCTGGGCGACGCCAAAACGCTCCTGCCAGACCCGATCGAAACGCTCAAAGCCACCGAGCAACTCGTCGCCGACGGCTTTCAAGTGCTGTGTTACACCAGCGACGATCCGGTCGTCGCCCGCCGACTGAAAAAAGCCGGGGCTGCCGCCGTCATGCCCGCCGGCAGCCCCATCGGCTCCGGCCAAGGCGTGCTAAACGCCAACAGCATCCGCATCATTCTCGAATGCCTCAAGGATGACGATTTGGAATATCCCGTCATCATCGACGCCGGTGTCGGCACCGCCAGCGACGTGACGATCGCGATGGAACTCGGCGTCGATGGCGTGCTGCTCAACACGGGCATTGCTCACGCCCGCGATCCTCTCGGCATGGCCCGCGCCATGAACGCCGCCTGCCTCGCCGGCCGCCTCGCCTATCTTTCCGGCCGCATCCCCAAGCGCATGTACGCGACGGCCAGCAGTCCCGAAGAAGGCGTCATCGCCACGCGGCCGTATCTTTAATGCAGGTCAAGCGTCCAACGAGACTTTTTCACCGTGTCGGCGTCACCTGCGTCAGATAATTCGCGGCGAACTGCGAAGCGATCATGCCCAAAGGGAGAAAGGCGATGAAGGGAGCGGCGATATTCATGGCCGCGGGCGGAAGTGACTTTTCGAACTGAATGACCGTCAGCACAAACAGAGAGCCGGCGAGCAGTGCGAGCGTGATGACTGCCATCGCTTGCCGCGGCCAGCCGCTGTCGCACACATAAATGGCGGAAGCCGGCAGCGTCAGCAGCCCCGTATAAATAGCCGCGATCAGCCACACTTCGCTTCCCGTCGCAAAAAAGCCTCCCAACGACGCACCGGCCGCAAACAAGCAAGCGGCTAAAAGATTCGCGCCGCGAACTTGGTTGGCCGACAGCGCATACCAGCCAAAGCGGTCGAGGCGGAGCAACAAATTGAAGAGTGACGGTGCGAGCCAGGTCAGCAGGGCGAACGCGAAATACAGATACAGCAGCGGCCACAAGAAGGGAGCGAGCTCGGGTGAGGTTCGCGCCAACCCCTGCACCAAACGCTGGCCAACATAGGCCCCAATCACCACGCCCCATCGCGCCCCCGGCGTCAGCCGGCTCATCCACAAAAACCACGCCAGCATCCAGCGATACACGAAATTGCGGGCCTTGAGAGCTTCGACAATTCCGGCCCGCGACCATTCCAGCTCCGGATCGAGCCGCAATGATTCGCGAAAGTGCTCCAGCGCCGGCTTAGGCTGCCCGGCATGTAGCAGCGCCCAGCCTTGGTTCGCATGCGTATAAGCGTCGTCTGGCCGGCGAGCCAGGGCTTCGCCCATTGTGGCGGCGGCCGCTTCGCGATCGCCGAGCTTAACAAGCGCCTGCGCTCGCAAATTCGTACACAGCGTGTGCTCAGGATCGAGCGCTAGCCCTTGGTTCGCGGCGGCGAGCGCTGCCCGCCAATCGCTTTTTTGCAATTCGAGGCTGGCCAAAATGCCAAAATAGTTCGCGTCCAGCGGATCGAGCTGGATCGCTTCGCGTATCGCGGCACGAGCCTCGTCATAGCGCTGGCGGCCGATCATCACGCGCGACAGCGCGTAATGTCCAAAGGCTTCATCCGGCGCGAGATGAATCGCCCGCTGCGCGTGCTCCGTCGCTTCCGCAAATTGCTCCAGCTCCCCGAGCGACAACGCCGCAAAACTATGCGTTAAATAATCCTCGCCCTCTTGAGCCAGGCACAGCCGCAACTCCGCGACCGCTTCCTGGTACCGCCCCTGCTGATACAGCAGCATTCCGCGTTGGAATTGAGCATTCATTCTGAGAGCCTACGGTAATTATTCCACGAGCAATCAGACCGCTCACGCGTTCAGGAAAGCTTCAAATATTTCAAAATATCGTCGTACACGCCGCCTTGATTGGCGTACAGCGCGTGATTACGGGCCGTGGCGAACCATTCTTTGGTCGTCGGCTTCAGCGAGGCCGCCGCGGTGACTAGATCGCCAGTAGTCAGTGGCTTCGGCACTCCGGCTTTCAGCGCCTCGCGCAATTTCGCCTCAATCGCCTGATCAATGACCGCCTTCATGTCTGCCCCGGAAAACTGATCGGTCTTCTTGGCCACATGGGCATAGTCGATGTCTTGCACCGGCTTCTCACGGCACAATATGCGCAAAATCGCGGCCCGCGCGGCGGCGTCGGGCGGCGGAACGAACAGCACACGATCGAACCGGCCCGGTCGGCGAAAGGCGGGATCAAGATGCCAGGGAGAGTTGGTGGCAGCGAGAATCAATAAACCGTCGTTGCTCGCTTGAATTCCGTCCATCTCGGCCAGAAATTGATTGATCAAGTGCCGGCCGGCGCTGTGTTGCATATCGCTGCGGCGCGCGCCCAAAGCATCGACCTCGTCGAAAAACAAAACGCACGGCTTATTGTCGCGAGCCTGCTCGAACAGCGCGTGCAAATTGCGCTCGCTGCTACCGATCCACATGTCGAGCACATCGTTGATGCCGATCGCAATGAAGCCGGCTTGGATTTCTCCCGCCGTGGCCCGTGCCAGATGCGTCTTGCCACAGCCAGGCGGACCATACATCAAAATTCCGCCGCCGATCGCCTTGCCGTAAGCCTTATAAAGCTCCGGATGATTGAGCGGGTGGATGATCTTTAGCCGGATTTCGTCCTTGAGGGCTTCCATGCCACCGACATCGTTGAACGTAACTTTCGGCCGCTCAATTTGCGTGTCGGGCGCGCTTCCCGGCTCTTCCCAACCGGCTCGCACGCGGCCATCCACGATTTCCGATTCTTCAACCGTCGCATCGATTCCCAGCCGGCTCGCGAACTCCTCGTCTGCCACCATTTCATCTTTTTCCACGCCCAGCTTGTACTGCGCCACCGCCATCGACACTTCGCCGCGGCGGAACAACAGCTTGGCCAGCAGCACATGCGACAGTCCCGGCGCGGCCCGCTGCTTCGTCAGCACTTCCACAATCGCCAGCGCCGCCGAATCCTTCTGCTGCGCCATGAACGCCCGCGCCAAGCCCAGCTTCAACCCAACGTTGTCCGCATCCAGCGATAGCGCCTGGCGATATTCAATCTCGGCTTGCTCGGGCTGCCCCTGCGAGAGAAGCGTTTCCGCCAAATGTTGACGGAGCGGTACATTATCCGGCGACAGGCGCAGGGCTTCCCGCAGTGCGGCAAGGGGATCGTGGCTGGACACAATAGCAGTTATGCAAGGAGGCTTGGGCGTCGAACTGGCAGTGTCGCCGTCCGTTGGCGCGTCGTCAAGCTTACCGATCGCTTAGTTGACATTGGCAATGCATCGCGCGCGTCGGTACGATGGCAATCATGAGGATCGGGCAACATGTCTGATGTCGTCACACAACCGTCTGGATGGGAAAGGGCGGCCTTGGCGGCAGAAAAAGTCCTAGAGCGGCTGAAGCAGTCCACCACCGCGTTGGAGCAGGCGGGCGTGCCTTATGCGGTCGTCGGCGGCAACGCGGTCGCGGAATGGGTTGGCCGGGTCGATGAAGACGCCGTCCGCAACACTCGCGACGTGGATATTCTCATCCGACGCAGAGATCTGCCGGCCGCGAAAGTTGCCCTGGAGCAAGCGGGATTTGTCTATTGCCAAAGCTTTGGTGTGGATATGTTCCTGGATGGTCCCGAAGGGCGGCCAACTTCGGCTGTTCATCTCCTGTTTGCCGGCGAGCCCGTCCGAACTGGCGATCAAGTAATTGCTCCCGACGTGAACGAGTCGGAAGCCGCGACGGGATTCCGTGTCGTCTCGCTGGATGCTCTGGTTCGTATGAAGCTGACGGCGTTTCGCGACAAGGACCGAACTCACTTGCGTGATCTCATTGGCGTCGGCCAAATCGATCAAACCTGGCCCGCCAGGCTGCCGGCAACCTTGGCCGCCAGGCTGCAGCAGTTGCTTGATAATCCAAATGGCTAGATCATCCGTTGCTTGGCTGGCTTAACGCGATCTTCATGCGCCAGCGGTCCAAATCGTAGCCGTGCTGCAGCGAATATACTGCTAGAGACCATAGAACATGGCTAATTCTTCGATTTACTATCCATTCTTCCAGTGGGGCTTTCATGCCGCCGCCAAAATCGGTTCTGCCGGCGACTTGGGATTTGCCAGCGGAATTTCGTGCGCGTGTCGGTGACAAAGTGGGGCGGCAGCGGGCTATGGTGGCGGATGACCACCTGCTGCTGGTGCTGCATCGGCCGCCAAGAGCCAACGACGACGAGCGCGTCGGCCGCTTTCTCTGGCGCAAGCCCGATGGCTCCTGGCAATCGAGCGATTTGGGCAACGGCGCAGCCGTGCTCACGCGGCATTTAGATGAATTTACAGAATTGGTCGAGCAATTTGGCCATGAGGAGGACGAAGCGGTTTCCATTGCTGAATACTACGGAGTGCTCGACGGCATGACGCCCGTGCACCGGGCAATTCGCAATCTTCACGCGGCGCTACAGGATGCTCGTGAAAAAATTCCCGCCGACCGCGACCTGATTAACGCTCGTGACCGGGCCTACGAGCTGGAGCGATCGGCGGACCTGCTAATCAGCGATGTTCGCAACGCCCTGCAATTTGCTGCGGCCCGCAAAGCCGAGGAGCAAGCGGCCGCGTCGCACCAAATGGCAGTGTCGGCCCATCGCCTGAACATGCTGGTCGCTTTTTTCTTCCCGATCGCGACGTTGACAGCGATTTTTGGAACCAATCTGACGCATCCACTGGAGCGTTATATTCCGCCACCTTATGCGTTTTTTCTGGTGATCAGCGCGGGCGCGGTGCTCGGAGCAGTTTTGGCGGCGT
The DNA here is from genome assembly GCA_036496265.1 of Pirellulaceae bacterium. Taxonomy (GTDB): domain Bacteria; phylum Planctomycetota; class Planctomycetia; order Pirellulales; family Pirellulaceae; genus CAYLLN01. The sequence continues at coordinate 6,248 of DASXLL010000070.1, forward strand.
ATTTGATCAGCTTATCGCGAAACGCCAATCCGCAGGGAACGAAGGCAACGCGAAATTAGCCGACGTCGAACATCGAGTCGAAGAACTCCGTCGTTATTGGTTTAGTATGTCGCTGCGAGTTCCTTGGCAGTCTTCTTCCCACTGGCGAGGCGGCCGCAGGTTTCGCGGAGGATGGTGGCGGCTTGGCGACACTGGGCTTCGGTCACGTCGAGGTGGGTAACGAGGCGGATTTGGGTGGGGCTGGTGGTGAGGCAGAGGAGGCCGGCGGCTTTGAGTTCGGCGGCGAATTCGGCGGCACTGTATTCACGAGAGGCGGCGAGGCGGGGTTCGACGCGGAAGATGACGATGTTAGTTTCGACGCTGTCGGGCTGGAGCGAGAGGCCGTCGGTGGATTTGATCGCTTCGGCGAGGATTTGGGCGTTGGCGTGGTCGTCTTTCAGGCGTTGGCGGTTGTTCTGCAGGGCGTAGAGCGCGGCAGCGGCGATGATGCCGTCTTGGCGCATGGCGCCTCCAAAGAGTTTGCGATGGCGGCGCGCTTCTTTGATCACGTCCTTCGAACCGGCGAGAGCGGAGCCGACGGGTGCGCCGAGGCCTTTGCTAAAGCAGACGCTGACGGTGTCGAAATATTTGCACCATTCCGCTTCGGCAATGCCCGTCGCGGCGACAGCGTTCCAGAGGCGGGCGCCGTCGAGGTGTGTTTTCAGGCCGCTTTCATGCGCCCAGTGGCAAATCGCGGCGACGTTCTCGATCGGTTGGATTTTTCCCGCGCCGCGGTTGTGCGTGTTTTCGAGACAGACGAGGCGGGTGCGGACGAGATGGTCATTCTCGGGACGGATGAGGCCGCGGAGTTGATCGACGTGGAGGACGCTGTTTTTGCCTTCGACGGTTTTGGCGACGACGCCGCTGAGCTGAGCGAAAGCGCCTTGCTCGTAGTTGTAAATGTGGCAGCCGGCCTCGCAGATGAATTCGTCGCCGGGTTTGCAGTGAATGCGGACGCCGACTTGGTTGGTCATCGTGCCGGAGGGCATGAAGAGGGCGGCTTCTTTGCCGAGGATTTCAGCCGTGAGCTTTTCGAGCCGCTGGCAGGTGGGATCGATGTCGATGACGTCGTCGCCGACTTCGGCGTTGGCGATTGCTTGCCGCATGGCGGCGGAGGGGCGGGTGACGGTATCGCTACGAAGATCGATGAGAAACATAGAGAGCTAGAATTTCATGGTTTTGGGGTCAAAACACTAAATAATCATATGCCTCGGCGATGAGGCTAATGGGTTGAGAGCGCCTGCGGAGCAGACTTCTCGTCCGCGGCCAACAATACGTATGAAACACGACGGCTGGCGGCAGATGCGCCATTGGGAAAGAAAACTGGAATGCGAGTCTCATCGCCATCGACGATCGTTACAATTTCCCCTTGCGACGGCGGGAAATCTTCCGGGTGGCGGAGCGTGCAGTGTTCCGATCCGACCTGGCCGAGTTCAATTTGCCGGCCATTCAAAATCAGAAACAGTTCGACATGCGTCGAGTAGCCGGAGGAATTGTCGGTCATGGCGGAACCTCTTGCGAACGCTGAGGAACGAGCCCGACTGTTCTGCGACCAGTCAGGAATGTTCCCCATCAAACTATTAGGGCATGGAATCGATGGTAATGTTTGGCAAACGAATCGCCAATCCGCGGTGAAGGCTTTCGCTCGCGAGGACACGTATCGGCGCGAGCGAGATTGCTATCGCAGATTGTTTGAAAATGACGTGGATATCTTGGCGGGATTCGACGTTCCTCTCTTAAAAGACTATAGCAACGCGCTGTTGGTCGTTGAAATGTCGCTTGTCTCTCCTCCCTGCATTCTCGACTTTGGGAAGGCGTATGTCGATTCGCGGCCGGATTATTCGGCGGAGGCGCTGGCGGAAGCGGAGGAAGGGGAGCGGGAGTTGTTTACGGAGGAGCAATGGAAGCAGGTGCGGTTGGTGCGGGCGGCGCTCTTGCGGTATGGGATTCATTATTTTGATGCGCGGCCGAGTAATGTGATGTTTCCGAAGTAGGAATCAAATGACAGAAAAATGGGGGACAGAAAAATAGGAAGTGAGTCGGTGAGTGGTGAGTGTTCACAATTTGGCGAAGGCATCGAGGGCTTGGTCGATGTGGTGGTCTTCGAGGGCGGCGGAGACTTGGACGCGGAGGCGGGATTGGCCTTTGGGGACGACGGGGAAGCCGAAGCCGATGACGAGGACGCCGAGTTCGAGTAGGCGGTTGCTTTTGGCGATGGCCTCGGCTTCGTCGCCGATCATGATGGGGATGATGGCGGTGGGGGAGTCGTGGAGGTGAAAACCGAGCGTGGTTAGGCCGGCGCGGATTTTTCGGACATTGGCGTGGAGGCGGGCGACGCGCTCAGGCTCGCGCTCGATGATTTCGATCGCTTTTTTGGCGCTGCAGGCGACGGTGGCGGGGAGGGCGTTGGAGAAGAGACTCGGACGGGCACGCTGCTGAAGAACTTCAATGGCATCCGCGGAGGCGGCGACGTAGCCGCCGGCGGCGCCGCCGAGCGACTTGCCGAGCGTGCCGGTGAGCATGTCGATTTGGCCGTGGAGGCCAAAATGTTCAGGAGTGCCGCGGCCGCCACCGCCGCCGACACCATTGCCGAGGACGCCCACGCCATGCGAATCATCGACCACCAGCATCGCGCTGTGCTCGCGGCAGAGAGCGACGAGTTCAGGCAGCTTGGCTACGTCGCCTTCCATGCTGAAAACGCCGTCGGTGACGACCCAGCGACAGGCTTTGCCGGCATGGGCCTTCAGTTTCGATTCCAGTTCGCCAACGTCGCTGTGCTTATAAACCTCGCGGGGGATTACTTTGCTGACAAGGCGGATGCTGTCGATGATGCTGGCGTGATTGAGCTCATCGGAGAGGATCACGTCGTCCGGGCCGACAAGCGTAGGGAACAGGGCTTCATTAGCATTCCAGCAGCTCACATAGGTCAGCGCGGCGGGAGTGCCGGCGAAGCGGGCGATCGTTTCTTCGATTTCGCGATGACAATCGAGCGTGCCGCAGATGAAGCGGACCGAGGCAGTGCCGGCACCATATTGCTTGAGACCTTCGATGCCGGCCGCGACGACTTCGGGATGATTGGCGAGGCCGAGGTAGTTGTTGGAGCACAGGACGATGACTTCGCGTTGCTCACTCTGAGGGCCTTCGATGTGAGCCGTGGGGCCCATCGGGCCGATGAGGCGGTGGAAGTGCTTGAGTTGGCGGGAGTCGGCGAGAGATTTTAGTAGGTCGGCGGCGCGGGAGTTGAAAGCTGCGTTCGGCATGGCGCGGCGCAAGAGTTCGAGGTTATTGGACGTTGATGATTGTGGAGAAATGGGCTGTGACGCTGAGGGGTTACCACGCCGAATGGTCCGCAGATTAGAGCAATCTGCGCAATTTTTCACAAATACCTAACCGTTATTCGCGGATTCTGCCAGCGAGGCACCTCTTTCATATTGTTCGATTTCTCCCAATCTACGATAGTGCCGTGCCTTCACTTAGGCCGCGCGAGCCCATTTTTGCTCGCAAGCTGCCGCTCGAAGAACCGTTATGACTCAAATTCACCCGACGGCGGTCGTTGATCGAGGCGCTGAGCTCGGTCGCAACGTCAGCGTTGGGCCGTTTTGCATTGTCGAAGCCGGGGCCATTGTCGGCGACGATTGCAAATTGGCAGCCCGAGTCACGATCAAGTCGCGCACGACTATGGGCTGCGATAACCAGATTGGTGAAGGGGCAGTCATCGGCGGCACTGCGCAGCATCTTCACAAGCATGAGCCAGGGGGCCTGCTCACGATCGGGAATCGCAATCGCATCCGCGAGAATGTCACCATTCATCGCGGCTGGGAAAACCACGCGACGACGGTCGTGAAAGATAACAACTTGATCATGGTTAGCTCCCACGTGGGCCACGATTGCCAAGTGGGCAGCGACTGCACGCTTGTCAATCACGTTTTGCTGGGCGGCTTTGTGCATCTGAACGATAGCGTTTATCTCGGCGGGGCGGTCGCAATTGTCCAACATTGTCGCATTGGCCGTCTGGCAATGATTGGCGCGCTGACGAAGATCTCGCAGGACGTGCCGCCGTATGTGACGGTTGCCGATTCGGAGGTCGTGGGACTCAATCGAGTGGGATTGCGGCGGAAAGGTTATACGGCCCAGGACCTGCTGCAGCTAAGGGCGGCGTATCAAGTCATTTATCGGCAGGGATTGCGGTGGGACGAAGTCCTGGTTGCTCTCAAGTCCGATTTTCTTACCGGCCCCGCGGCCGACTTTCATGCTTTTTTAAGCAGCGGCAAGCGCGGTTTTGTTCAGGAACGGCGGGTGGCCGGAAAAGCGACGCTCAAGTTCGCGAATGCCCCTGCCGGCAAGCCACAGCCGGACGTTGATGGGAAAGCTCCTATTCCAGCCCGTCCGTCGCCGCTTCATCTATTTCGGCGAGAGGGATGATTTCGACCCAGGGCGACGAAATGAATGATCGCCGTTGGTTGCCGGTGCTAATTGCTTAGCGCTCGCGCGGACGCTAAGCCTTGCTCTTGTCTTTCACTCGCTGTACCCGATTTCGCACGCGGACCAGTTGGTTCCGCGCCGCGGATAGCACATTTTCCGGTGCTCCTGGCAAGGAGACCACTTCTTCCAGATCCTCAATCGCCTGCCCGTCGTTCTTCAGGGATGAATGCGCCAGTGCCCGATTGAACAGCGCCATAGCGCGCAGCGAAGGACTTCCTCCCTTGGCATCTACGATTGAATCATACACGGCGATGGCTTCCGCCGGCCGCTTGGCATGGGCGTGATCCATACCAATTTGAAGGCGATTGTCGTCTCGTCCCTGGCGAGAAAACCAGTTGCTCAGCCGTTTGAGAATCGACATTGAAGGCCGCCTATCGGAATATCCCGGAGTCTAAGGGCGGCCCTGCCGAAACTCAAATGAATTTTCCGCAAGCATCAGCGACGTTCAGACGAGCTTGAACCGCCAAATCACCGATTCATTCACTGGCGGGCACGCGTCGAAAATACTTTCGAATGCACTGCCAGCCCTTGTGATTATCCTTAACGCGGCTGATGACGAGGGCCGTCTTGCATTTGCCGCCTAGCGCCTTGACGGCATTGAGGGGTTGACTACGCACGTCGGAAACGACGAGCGACGTTTCTTCGAGGGTTTCCTCGGTCGCGCCCGCGAGGATGCGACTTTGCGCGTCTGAAAAATTGGCGCTGATAACGATCTCGGCAACCATGACGGATTCCTGTCGTGTGAACTAGACGGTCGATAACCGCCTGCTGAACTGTTTCGCGCGGCCGGCCGTTTTACGACTTGATGGACGTGACGTTGATTGCCGTGATGTCGTTTGCCGTGACTGGCCGAATCGCTTGTGACTGGAATGAGCCTGCCGCCCGTCTGTTCGTGGCCGCTGATGTCTTGTCGAATCAACCGCGTGATTTGTCGAGGGCAAGGGCTCGCTTGCTTGGGTAAAACTGTGCGCGGCCACAGTCAATCGCTGCCGCGTAAGTCGTTCAATCTCGCGCAGCATGCCTCGTTCCTCACGGTCGCAGAAGGTGACGGCGATTCCGGCGGCGCCTGCACGAGCCGTGCGCCCGATGCGATGGACATAGCTCTCGGCGGTCATCGGCAAATCGAAATTGATCACGTGCGACACGCCGTCGATATCGAGCCCGCGGGCGGCAATATCAGTGGCAACGAGCACGGGCGGCCGCTGCGACTTGAATTCCGCCAGAGCCCGCTGGCGCGCGTTCTGGCTTTTATTCCCGTGGATCGCTTCGGCCCGAATGCCAGCCCGGTTGAGCGTGCGAACGAGCTTATCAGCCCCGTGTTTGGTGCGGATGAAGACGAGCGCCCGCTGCGCCTGCTGCTCGCGGAGGTAATGAGCCAACAACTGAGGCTTATTGCCGCGATCGACGAAATAAATCGATTGTTCGATGCGCTCGGCGGGCGTCGAGTTTTTCGCGACGCTCACTTCGACTGGATTCTGAAGCCACTGATCGGCCAGCCGCCGAATTTCCGGCGGCATTGTGGCCGAAAAGAGCAGCGTCTGACGCTGCCGCGGTACGCGCGCGACGATTCGTCGCAGATCGTGGATGAAGCCCATGTCGAGCATCTGGTCGGCTTCGTCCAGAATCAATGTTTCGACCCGGCTGAGATCGACAAATCCTTGATTCATCAAATCGAGCAGCCGCCCGGGAGTGGCCACTAAGATATCGACACCGCGCTGCAGGGCTTTTACTTGCGGCTGTTGCCCAACGCCTCCAAAGATCACGGTGTGGCGCAGACCGGTATAGCGACCGTACGTACGGAAGCTTTCAGCAATTTGCGAAGCCAGTTCGCGGGTGGGGGCCAGCACTAACATTCGGACCGGCCGGCATCGCTCCGTTGGCATGCGCCCGCAGAGCCGCTGCAGCGTCGGCAGGGCAAATGCCGCTGTCTTGCCAGTTCCCGTTTGCGCCGACCCGAGAACATCGCGGCCGGCCAAAATCGGAGGAATCGCTTCCGTTTGGATCGGAGTCGCGGTGTGATACTGGGCTTCGCGAACGGCACGCAGCAATGATTCCGACAAATTCAATTCAACAAAACTCATGAAACCTTCCCAAAAAACAATTACGAAACGACAGCGCGCTGCCAAAAGCTGACGATTACGCGCGACGGAGCTTCCCAGGCCGTGCAGGCGCTTAAGGCCACACTGGGCTTGGAAACGAGCGCCCAGCGACACATTCGCCTAGGCGGCAAGGAGCAAGAGAATCAATCGCGGTCGAAAGACAGATACTTAAGCGTTCGGAAGAGCTTAAGTGGCTACAGACGAAGCAAATGAACACAGGCGAGGAATTTTTCCCGCTGGTCTCACGCCTTTTCAGGACGACTAAAGCTTAGCACTCGCAATCGTTGCCACAAGGCCAAATGCGCCACCCGGTGGAATTTCATTCGGAATTATCTGAAAAAGGCGCTTAAAGTTCGCGCGCCGAGCATAATTACCGCGCCGTTGCCTGTGAACTCGCGTATAGTTCAGTTACTTCATCTATGCAGGCTGACTCTTGAGCAGCCTCCTACTCCTTAGCCTATCCTCCATAGTCGAAGACCGGGCGACTGTGTTCTTGCCCGGCTCAGAGACCACCGCGATTCCTTCGTGGCTTGATTCTTTTGGGAGGCTGGGAGTCTCCCGTCGTGAGCGAAAAGAAGCCTGAGGTCGTTTACTCTCCCGCCGCGCGCAGATTCTGTCCGATCTGTGGAAAGGCAGCTTATTCTCTCTCTGGCGAACATCCGCAGTGCGCGATGTTGCGTACCGACCTGGCCTCCAAAGCCCGGCAAAAAAAGCGAAGCGAACGTCGCCGCGCTGCCTTGAGTCAGACGTAGTTGAGTCACACTTAGCTCGCACCGGCAAGACGCCGTACCCGCTCTCGCTCTCATGCCAGGCAGCGCCCCACAACTTTCAACCGAAAACGACGCCTAGCCGGCCGAGGATCAATTCAAAATGCAGAAGTCATTTCGTTATATTCCCGTGGCAAAAGGCGACGCGCCCAGGAATCCAATCATTCTCGATGAGCGCCTCGCCTTCTGGGCCTTTTGGAGCATGGCTACAATTGTCGTCGGGATGATCGCGGTTGCAATCTATTGGCTACTAGCGCATCCAGTCGCATAATAGGGACTGAAATCGCTTGGCAAATGTCAACACTTTTGGAAAGGCTCGCAATGGCTGAAGGAACGATAAAGCGTTTGATGGACAAAGGATTTGGCTTCATCAACACGGGAAAAGAGAAAGACCTGTTTTTTCACTCCTCGAACTTACAAGGCGTCAGCTTCCAAGAGCTGCGCGAGGGGCAGCGGGTTTCTTTCACCGAAGGTCAAGGGCCCAAAGGCCCCCAAGCTGAGAATGTAAAGCTTGTGTAATTGCCGACCAGGGCTGCTCAGTATTTCAAAGTAAGTCGGCGAAACCCTTCGCCGACCAGTGGCTGCCTGGCTGTGTTTTGCGGCGGCGTGGCTCTGTTTTGCGAAGCATAACACGGTCGTCGGCCTCGCGACACTGACGACCTTTGCGCCGCTTGGCCCTGGCGGTCTCGCCAGCGCCTAATCGAGCGAGGCCGACCCACCAACCAGCCATCCCACATGACTGAGGGCAAGGTCCGCACATCGGGTTCAGTTCGCCGCACCCAGCAACTGCCAAGCTCGTCCTCCAGAAATCGTGCTCCAGAAATCGTCCCCCGGAAGGACGCACTAATCGCGTTCACGCGGGCCAATGGGCAGCCGTCCCGATTGGCTGTAGGCTGCACCGCGATCTAACTACATCAGGGGGCGAAACACATGGCCGACACACAAGACGAAATTGATCTTCTGCAAATCGAAATTCAAAAAGCAAATGATGCCATCGCCAAGGCCGTCCGCGACCGCCGCGCCATCGGCAAAGACAGCCCCTTATTGGCCGATTTAAATGCCACGATCGTCACCGCGCGGGAATCTCTCGCGGCTGTTGAAATCAAGCTGCGAAAGCTCTACGAAAGCAAAGGCGATTGATTGCCCTATCCGAGCCGGTGACGAACTGCTAGAAGTTGCTGACCATTCCATTCACTCCAAGGATTTGACGTGTACGAACCCCCGATTCGATCAGCCAAAATGAACGATGTTGAGCGCGGCCAATTTGTGCGAAAAGCCAAGGCCGACCGCCTCGCCTACGAAGCGGCTGAATTGTTATCGCTCGGTGAAATGACCAAAGCCGCGACTCTCGCTGGCGAAGGCACCACACTCGCAGGTCGAGAGCAACTCAGCATCTGGCTGCGGCATTACGCGACCACCAGATTCAAAATCACAACCAAGGCAGTTGATGAATTCTTAAGTGGCGTTCCTCTCGACAGCGTTGCGCTCTGAACACTCGTCTCGTCTGAACACTAGTCGCGCTCTGACCACTTGCGAATACCGGCCCGCGGGCAATCGAGCGCCGCGGCAACGAGGCCGGAATCAGCGTATCTGCGCCGTTGAGACGCCAGTGGGCCACGAACGGCAATTCTGCATCTGTGAGGTGGGCCGCGGTGTGCAGACGCAGCGCAACTTCAACTAGCAGTTAACGATGCGGATCAATCCCCGCCTGCCGGTCGCTGCTGCTCGCAATGCCGTTGATCGCCGCTGAGATGAAAGTCGTGCCGAATATTCCCTATGCTCAGTCGAACCCGAACGGCAGATGTTAGACGCTTATCCGCGCGAGACAGGTGAGCCCTAAAGCAATCTCTTGGCAGGACTTAGTAACAGTGGTCAGGGCCGGGATTGAACCGGCGACACATGGATTTTCAGTCCATTGCTCTACCAACTGAGCTACCTGACCAAATGCAGTGTTTTGTCTCTCGGGATCAAGGTGTCAGGCCGATTAATCTAACTGGTTGACACCTGTTTTGACTCCCGATACACTTCTGCACTGCTAAAGCAACACCCGTCGAGATCAGGCGACGGGTGTCTTTGACACCACCAACCGCTCTTACCTGGAGGTGATGCCGTGGCTGATTCTACCAAGCGTATTGCTGCTCGCAAACCGGCGTTCCGCGGTCGTTCTGATTGGCGGATCGCACTGGGTTTGCATCTCGATTACCCGCTCTTTCTTCATCAGAGCGGCCGCTGGGCCAAGAAGGTTCGCGGCAAGTTGCATTACTTCGGAAAAACGGCGGACGATCCAAAAGGTGAGAGAGCCTTGCTCGCTTGGCTCGACCAGAAGGACGAGCTGCTCGCCGGCCGCACGCCGCGAACTAAAGGCGAAGGGCTCACCGTGCGCGAGCTCTGCGATCGTTTTCTGCAGGCCAAGGACCAACAGCTTGATTCAGGCGACATCTCCCCTCTGACGCGTACGGACTACGAACGAACCACTGCCCGGATCGTCGCGCAGTTTGGTAAGAATCGGTTGGTCGCTGACTTGGCGAGCGAAGACTTTGAGGCATTGCGGGCGACGATCGCCAAAACATGCGGCCCGGTAGCGCTTGGCAATGAAATCCAGCGAGTTCGCGTCGTATTCAAATATGGCTACGACGCCGCGCTGTTTGACCAGCCGATGCGATACGGCCCATTGTTCAAGCGGCCAAGTAAGAAGGTCCTGCGGCTTGCTAAGGCGGCCAAGGGTCCGCGGCTGTTCGAGGCCACCGATATTCGCCGGATGATCGAATCCGCAGACGTCCAGCTCAAGGCGATGGTACTGCTGGCGATGAATTGCGGCTTCGGCAACAGCGACTGCGGGACTCTCCCGCTGGCGTCGATTCAACTTCGAGATGGCTGGCTAAATCATCATCGGTCCAAAACTGGAGTTAATCGCCGCTGCTCACTGTGGCCTGAAACCATTGAAGCTCTGAAGATCGCGATAGCAAACCGACCGGCGGTGAAAATGCCAGAGGCCGAGCCTCTCGTGTTTGTGACCAGGTACGGCGCCCCATGGGCGAAGGAGTCATTCGACAATCCGATCACAAAGGAATTCCGGAAGTTGCTCGATGACCTCAAATTGCACAAACCCGGCTTGGGCTTCTACACGCTGCGACACGTCTTCCGGACTGTCGCGGATGAAGCACGGGACCAGCCGGCAATCAATTCGATCATGGGTCATAGCGATCCGAGTATGGCCGGTGTCTACCGGGAGCGCATTGGCGACGACCGACTACAGGCGGTGACCGACCATGTCCGGGCGTGGCTGTTCCCCAGGGAGGCGCAGAAGGCACCGAGCAAGCCGAGCGAGAAGCCATCGGCCAAACGGGCATTGAAGCCGAGGCGCGAACGGGCACCGGGCACCAACGGCGAGCTGGGTGAACGGCGGCAGCTGCGAGTCGTCGGCTAATCGTCGCGATTGTGGGCGACGTTGGGCAGTATCGTAGAAGGCCGGACGGTTGTGGATGTTTGAAAATTCGGTTGATTGCATTTCTGGGGCAGGTCCGTCCTCAATGGTGAAAGGTAGTTTTTCCTCGCTGGACAAATAAAACTTTTTGTTTGTGAGCGCTGTACCGGATCGCCAGCCAACGCCCTGCGGTTCAAAAAACAATCGGTGCAACTCTCGCACATCATGGCCACCCAGTAAGCGGTAATTCACTGCTAGCTCTGTCTCAAACACACGAACCGACCCAGTGCCGCGAAATGTAATAATGGCCGAGCCGGTCGTTTGCCCTGGGGCAAGAATTGGAACCGGATCACCTTTATTGGTCGGATCGTCGGTTTTGAAAAACGCCAGGTTGAAGGCCGGCGAGTTGCCGATATTTTTGATCACAACATTTAGCGCAAGACCTCGGCTGTTGTGTTGGACGTCCAAAGTGATATCTAAATACGGTAGCGAGTTACTAGTAACGGCTGAAACGATCGTTTCACGACCAGATGGAGCGTGAAAATCCCTGCTGATCAGCTGCTTCAATTCGATCGAATGCCTGAACGCGTCGAACCAGTTATTTGGGCCACCAGCGACTAGATGCTTGTGCTCATCGATCAACGCGAACAGCCCGAAGTCTCGATCGTCTACCCAAGGCAACTTAATGCCTGATATTTTCTTGTTCTTTCTCCAGGTGTGATAGTCTGCCTCAAGTCGATCGCGAACGTAAAAGCGAATTGGCTTTGCGCTGTTGCGTGCTTCTCGATACTCAAGGTGCGTTGCGGATAAGTCATCAAAGCCGGCCGACTTAAGACTTGGTCCGTATCTATGACTGAGTATTACGATCACATAGTCCGATTGGCGTACATGAGTTAGGCACGTTTCAATGCTGTCCTTCTCAAGCGGCGCCATGGGGGACGTTGGACTGGCCGACATTATTGGCTCAAGGTGCATTGAGCGGAGATGCAGCTCGACTTCAGCACGAACGTCGATCAGATCAAAAAACGTGCTACTAACAAATACACGTGCAGCCATGGCCGCCCACTATCCCGCGGCCGCCGCTGAAAAGCAATCGCCTTGTCTGCCGTTCGGCCGGCGGCATCGCCGAATGGGTAGTAGTGTACAGGAAATCAGTTCGGCTACTCTAGCCGAGATGGATTCTGGCGACCTGACCCGAGAACAACTCGACACGCTGAAAGAGCAACTCGATCGCTCGTTCGCATACCTACGCGTGCTTCAGTCACGGATGGAGAAGCAGGGTTTCCCGTACTGCGACGAATTGTGGCAGCGCGTGGAAAAGGCGACGGACGCGGTTCACGAGTTGGGCATTCGAGCCGTTTTGGTTGCTTCTCACTCCGGCCAAAATCGACTTCCTCCGTCTCAAAGTTGGCCCGCTGCTCCGCTTCGCCGCCAATGTCGATGTCTCCGCTGAGTCCTTTACCAACAAAGTCGAGCGTCTCAAGCTCCAAACGCTTCGCGGCAGCCCGAGATCGTATTCGACTCGTAAGCCTCAAGTTGACATCAGCGCGTTTCGCTGCCGAAAATAAACTACTGAACGGCGAGAGGCCCAGACTCTCTTTCGCCGCGGCTGGCTTTTGGCCCTTGCCGAGATTCTTTAACCGGCGACGCATTCCCAATTCACGTGTGCTGCCGCTTCGCAGGAAGAAACGGCTCGCAGATCGATCTCGCGAAACTGAGAAAAGGATCATGGACAAATGACGGCGAATGGTCATCCGGACATGATTGGCATCGGCGCACTCAACATTGATTACATCGCTACGCGCGAAAAAGTGCTAGAGCTAGATGCTGAAATCACCACAGAGTTAGAAAATCGATTCGAGCATGGAACGGAACGACCTGTGGACGAAGAGGAAATCAACCGGACGTTGCAAGAGATGGGGATTCGTTCGTTTGAGGCACATCTCGGTGGATCCGCATTCAATACTGTTAACGCCCTCTCGTCTCTGCAGCTGCCGCTCAAGCTTGGCTATGTGGGCGTCGCAGGCGGAGCCGCCTGGGCGCATGGGCCCAGCTTTAAGACCTGGTTCAGGGATCGAAAGGTCGATGACCGATTCGTGCGTTATCGCCCCAACGGCTATGCAGGAGCCTGTGTCTCATTCATCCACGATGGCGAACGATCGATGCTCACCTGCCCAGGGGTTAATGTAGAAACCGGGGACGCTATACGGAAGTCGTTCGCGGCGCTCGCCAACTATGTCGCTAAATGCAAGTTCGTGCATGTAACGTCGTTCTTCGACGACGAAACTCCGCAGTATTTGACGAAGTTGCTTCAGGAAGCTAAACGCTTAAATCACTGGCTCCGCGTCAGCTTCGATCCTGGCCACCATTGGGTGCGCGAGCGGGTGAAGGATATCCGTCTCATCTTGCCACACACCGATTACCTGTTCTTGAACGACCGAGAATTCAAAGACCTTGGTCATTATCTGCCCGGTCGCAGCGACGAGAAGGTCGCACAAAGCATTTTTGAAGCCTGCCAGCCCGCTACGGTGATTCTCGTATTGAAACGTTATGACCATGTGACCCTGTTCACGCGGTGGGGAACCCGCGTTTTGGCCCATCGTTATTCGAACATCGTTCTGGCGCCGGAGCAGATTGAAGATTCGACCGGCGCTGGAGATGTTTTCGCAGCCGGCTTTATCGCCACCATAACTACTCCCGGACTTGAATTGCGTCATGGCGTGCAATTGGGTCTGCGGTTAGTGCGTGAGAAACTTGTAACCGCGGGCTCTGGCGCCTTTAGACGGTTTCCGGCCATTATGGAGGCCTTTTTGAATGAGGCTAGCGCTGAGACGCGATCTGAGGATGTCGTGGCTCAAGCCATAGCTGATAAACCTGCGGCTGTTTACCTCTCGTCAAGCAATGGAAGGCTTGCTGAGACCCTACAGGAACATCTCGAGAATTTGGGACTTGAAGTGCTTACCTGCCCCTGCCAAATGCCCGATGGAAAGAATCGGATCGACTATCTTGCCGAATACCTGAACCGGTGCTCTTTTGCGCTGCTGGCATTCGACATGTCGAGCCGAGATCAAGACTACAAGCGCGCGCGAGATTCCTTTGCGCACGAGTTTGGTCTTTTTCAAGGCCGATTGGGATTTTCACGCGTAGCTGCGTTAGTAGCGGACGGTAGCGAATCTATTTCGGCTACCGGTCTGCAGCGAATTCGATTCAACCTGGAAGAGATGACAGGGTCGCTCCGCCAGCTGAAGCTTATCTTGACGCGAGAGGGGCTCATAGATGACCCGGACCAAGCCGCAGAAGACAGCCACGCGGTGGAATTTGTAGATGACGGTCCGAAATTCTCAAGCGATTACCGCTCAGTGCGATGGCTGGGCGAAACACATACGTTCACGGAGAAACAAGCCACTGTGGTGAAAACCCTTTATGAGCACTGGCGTGCCGGGATTCCGGACGTAAGTCATGACGCTCTCCTGGATGCCGCAGATTCCGACGGGAGCCGGCTCGTCGATCTCTTCAAGCGGAACCAAAAAGCTTACCGCGCCATGATCACCCAGGGCGCCAGGCGAGGCACTGCTAGGCTGAACCTACCTCCGCGATGAGCGAAGCGCCGGCAGACGGGATGGCGTTCGCTTACCAGCCACTCACGGCATTTCGCCGCGCACGGCAGTATCTAGTGCGGTGAGAATTAGGTTCGCCACGACACGATCGATAACCGCGAACCGAGGATTGTTGACCTCACCGCGCACTTGGCGTCCATGAAAGTGGTGGTAAATCGCGGCCCGCCTGTACAGGCCGAGGACGTAGTAAAACGTCATGTCCCGGGGCCGTGCGCCTGCCTTTTCCGCGTAGAGATCGACGACTTCGCGGCGCGTCAGCCCACCGGGTACGGCCGTTGGTCCCGAGGCGAAACTCATCATGTGCTCGGGGTCCGAGGGCTCCCCCCAGTGGGACAAGGTCAGTCCGAGGTCGGTGAGCGCGTCGCCCACGGCACCGAGTTCCCAATCGATGACACCGCTGAGTGTGCCCAAGTCCGCAAGGTCGACGACCACGTTAGCGAACTTATAGTCGTTGTGCAGCAAGCAGGGTGCGCTTGGAGCTGGCAGGTGATCCGTGAGCCATTCCCGGATTCTGGCAGCGCCGGGCACGATAGGTGCGATTGAATGGTCACTAAAATGCGATGCGGCGCGATCGATGCAACGACTGACGTATCCATCCGGCCGGGCGAGGCGCCCCAGCGGCAGCAAGGAGCAGTCGAGGCGGTGGAGATTGGCCAAGCTGCAGACAAAACTCTCGTGGAGCCGCCGGACGGTCGGGGGTGCGAGCTCTGGAGTGTCCGACTGTCCATGAAGAACAATCCCCTGCCGCACCTGTGTGAGGGAAAATGGCGATCCGATGACTGTGGCGTCATCACAATAGTGATATGGCACCGGAGCGAGCTCGTAATGACCATGAAGGGCAGAGAGGATACTGTACTCGCGGCGTAAGTCGTAAAGCCCTTTCGCCCAGCGACCCGGAGGAGGGTGGCGGAGGATGAACTCGACAGGGCCGCAGATGACGCGATAAGTCACGTTGGCCAAACCGCCATAACATGGCCAGAGAGCGATAGGACCTTCCAAGCGAACAACGTGGGTGGTGACATGCTCCCGAAACTTCTCTATATCGATCGCCCGGATCTGCTGGCACGAGTGAACAACTTTCAAACTGTTTTCCATGGCTCGCTTTCGAGCATTCAAAGTACTGTGACGTTGTTTTTCGAATGGAGACTGATGGGCGTCCAGTTGATCGAGCGATTTGCACAATCGCGATTAGCTGGCGGAATACCGGCACCAACGCTTGCGCGCAACGCGGAGCAGAACTTCCCGTCGCAACTGGGGTTGCGTGGACATCTTCACGGCATACAGAGCCCACAAGCCGTCCACGATTGGCATCCAAGCCCGCACGCGCTGCGAATTGTCTCGGCGAGGATGTTGGGAATGCAGGCCTGCTAACACAGCATCGCAGCAGCCGCTCTCGTTTGCGAGCGTCGCTAAATCCCAGGCAGGATCGAAAATGCCACCGAATTCGTAGTCCAAAAGCCACAAGCGCCGGCAGCTCCGCAACCAGTTTTTGGGCATGGGATCGTTATGGCAGACCGCCGCCACCGCGATTGTCTGCTCTAAACGTTTCGAACGGCGACGCAGGCGTGCGACGTCTATTGCTCGAATCCCGGCACTTCGTAGGTCGGAGTTATCTGCGTACTTGTCGATCAGAGCAGTCACCGAGAACCGATCCACGTGGACAGAGGCTGCGTGGAGCCTGTCCAACACCTTGATTGCTTGTGAAATCAAATCGGGCATCTTTTGAAAATCGCGGCTCGTCGTCTGCTCGCCGTCGAGCCACTTGCCAATAGTTTCATTGCCGCCTTGGGTTGAAAACACGATTTCGGGTCCCAGCCCGAGCCGCCCGGCCACGCGGGCGATTGCTAAGTCGGTTGCGGCATTACCGCCCGTCGCTTGCAGCGACGACGGGGCGCGATAGGCGAAATGCCCCACTGTCGTCGTGAGCTTCAGCACGGTACTGGATAGCCCGCCGTCGATCTCGGACACTGAAATTAGGCGCCCGAGTCCCGCCTGACGAACAAGTCGTCTGAGCCGCAAGTCAGTGGCCAACATTAGAGCGCCTCCTCAGTAAACGAACGGAAGCGAGCCAGCGCCTCGTGGAGGTAGTTGATTGGCCGGGCAATGCACAGCCGGATCGCCGGGGCATCGATTCCGAACACCTCACCCGGCATTACATCCAGAGAATGCTCGGTAAGCAGGCGGCTGGCCGCGTAAATGCCTGAGGAAGCGTTGTTCAGCTTCACGGTCAGGTAATACGAACTCTCCGCGTTGCCCATTGATTGGATGGACGGCATTGCGGCGAGGGTCTGAGCCGCGAAATCACGCGACGCGAGCATGCGGGCGTAATTGCCGTCGAGGGTATCCAAGTCGGCTTTGGTGGGGCCAGCCAGGTACTCGCCGATCGCTCGCGACGCGGGAAGATGCACATTGCCGTAGCGGGCCGGAATGCCTCGGGCCAGCTGCTTCACCGTCAGTTTGTCGGCCAAGATCCAGCCAAAACGGTGGCCTGCCAAATTAAGGCTTTTGGATACACCATTCACCCGAATCAGGTTTGGATCACGTACCGGCCACGCGAAGCCGACCGCGCCAGGAGACTTGAAACAGTCGCAAGTTTCGTCGACGACGAGCTGGCGGCCGCGCGACTTGCAATCAGCAAGCAAGGCATCCAGCATTTCAGGCCGTTCGTAGGTTCCGAAGGGATTATTGGGGTTCGTCAGCGCGATGGCCTTTGTCTCAACCGCTCCGCACCGGATGACGTCGTCCTGTTCCAACCGAACACCATGACGTGCGATCTGCACGCAATCACCCCGGGAGGTCAAATTAAAGTAGTCCGGCGTGAAGATCGCGACGGGCCCGCCGATGAGCTCAAGAACCTGAGAGACGCCGCTGAGCGCGCCGGGAACGATCAGCACGTTCTCAGCCGAATAGAGCGACGCTCCGATCCGTTTGTTCTCATGCTGGGCGATGAGATCGCGAAGGTACGCTTCGCCCGTTTGCGGTTGATAATCGGCCGCCGCCTGTCCGTTGGAGTGCGTCGCGAGAGCCGACGACAAGGTAGGAGGAATCGCCTGGAAGTCGATGCTTGGCGAACCCATCCCCAAGTTGAGGACGGAACCGGCGGTGAACGCCGGCAGCGAGTTGCGGTCCTTCCAATACATCGCGAAGGCTTGGTCGGTCACCTGGGCGAGAAAGCTGCGCGAACTGTGATGGGCTACATTGCTCATAGTTTCACCTCGTGGAGAAAAGGGTTGCCATCGGTAACGGTTGTGGGAAAGTCTGATTTCGGGGCAAAGAACAGGAGCAAAAGAGACCGCGAGCGGACGCTCACATTTTGCGAGCTGCCATGAATGCAGCGAGGATCAAAGAAGACCATGTCGCCACCGCAGGCAGAGACGAAAACGTGATCCGGCCCGAGCTCACGGTCGAGCGTGAGGCGAGATACGACCCCAATGTCGTCGTCATTGTCGTGACGCAAATCATGCTCGGCGCCGCCGGGTTTACCCAACGGCGTATACGACTGGTGGCTCCCGATGATGGTGACGAGTGGTCCCATCAGGACATCGATGGGGCTGAGCGCGATCGCGACGCCGAGGGCGCGTTCGATGTCTAGGCCATCGCGATGATGGAAATAGGTGGCATCGCGATGGAACGAATAATGACCACCACCACGTGACTGCTTGACATTCAAGTGACTCTGATAAAGCTCAACCTGACAACCGACGAGAGTAGCGGCGAACGCCAGCAGGACGGGGTCGTCGGCGATGCTGCGGAACGGCTCGCTGAAGCGGTGGATTCCAAAGCAGGAGCGAAACTCACCTGTGCGTTCCCGCACCGTGGCCGCCTTCGGCGAAACGGCGTCGATGCCGGCAATGACGTCCTGTGCGGCCGCGAGAGCCGACCCGTCCAGCTTTGGCACTGACTCAAATGTAATGTCAACTTTTGTTCCATCCGAGATATACCCGCTCGACGCCACCAGCCCGTGCGTTCGAAAAGCTTTTTGTACGGCGTTCATTGTTATCGCTTTGGTTGAAATGCAGATTGGTCATTTGAAAACGGCATAATTGAATAGAGCCAATTGCGTTTGTTTTTTCGTGTGCGGCCAAAGGGACCGCTCGTCGACTCTCGTGAAGGTTTTGCGGAAAGTGGGCGGAAACGTGGACGTAAAGGTGGGCGCAAGGTGGGGCGTGCCGCCTGGCGTTAATTCGGATGGTTATCGCCGGTCAACCGTGAACTACTTCGAATCCGCTAATGCATGTTCACTGGCGACGATGACACGCACGTCGAAGACTGTCCCACCGCCGCTACGGATGGACTGGCCAGCCGAGATTTACCTGCATGAGCGAGTGGTTAGAATTTGCCTGCGCGGTCTCATGTGTAAAGCGCGAAGCAGATAAGGATCGCTTCATGATCTTTGTCATAACGAATCGAGTGGCGAAAGAAGCAGTGGCCGGGAACAAGTCGCAATCACGGCCGACGCGACGATCAGTCGGGCTGTGCGTATGGGACCGAGCGGCAGGCAGCTATCGTCCTCAAGAGCGTCTGGCGTATAGCGCGGCGTAAGCCGCGGCCTGACTGGGCCAACCTAAGGGCTCGACGATCAGGCCGGGAAGCCGCTCGGCTCCGCGGAATCGACGTGACGGGGTGACTGTGCGTACTGCGAACTCGTTGGGATGGTACGTTTGACGCCAATGTTCGCTGACAGACTCTAGCGTACCGCCCAAATGTTTTAAGCGAAAAAAGTTTTCGCGAACGAGGTAGAACATATACGAGGGTCACTGGGGGTCCGGCCCCCTACTCGCATTCCGTTACAGCCGGCACACATGCTTTTGATCGTGCGCGATTGCGTCGCCAACTGACCACCGCCACCGCCGAGCACCGTTGAAACGGCCAGCAAAGAGCAGCGAAACGGCAGCCCAACAGCGGCCGAACAAGTCAGCGATGCCGGATGATGGACGGGCGCAGCAACGCGGCTGGGGGCCGTCGTCACCGCCCGCAGCTTGTTAGACTCTACCGCATGACCAATATCAAACTGGCTGCCGACGATTACGCTGGACAGCTTGCCCTCGTCTGCTCAGCCGACGAAGCGGCGGAGCTGCTCGACGTCAGCGCCGAGCGCGTCAAACAATTCTGCCGCGAGGGGCGATTGGCCGCCAAGCGTAGCGGCCGCGACTGGATAATCTGCCGCGCTGCCGCCGTCGCATTGTCGAAAGTACCGCGACCAGCCGGACCGCCTGTCACGAAAAACCAACTGTCCCGCACGCACAAGAGAAACAAATAAGCTTAGAATTTCGCCGCTGAATTACAGCCAAGGCCAGAATTATCCGATTTAATCTATTGCACTAGAGCAAGAGTCGTGTATCTTGTGCCTGTCGGTTGCCCAAGGGCAACTTCAAATCACTTTCACGGAGGCTTCCCAAGGGAAGCGACAACAATGCCAGCCCTGCACGAATCGTATCGCCCGCGCAATTGGTCCGAAGTCGTTGGCCAGCAGAAGGCGCTTTCCGCCGTTGAACGACTGCGGCCGCGTGGATTGTCGGGCCGCGCCTTCTGGATCAGCGGCCAATCAGGAACCGGCAAGAGCACAATCGCCAAACTGCTTGCGGCCGAATGCTCGGACGACTGGGGCACGACAGAATTGGACGGCGGCCAGGTCGATACGGCGACCCTGGACGACCTGGAGCGTGATTGCAAGCGGCGACCATTTGGCCGCGGCGCTTGTCTAATCGTAAATGAGGCTCACGGCCTTAGGGCCCCGATTATCCGCCGTTTGCTCGTTATTTTGGAGTCGTTGCCGGCCTGGGTGACCGTGATTTTCACAACGACCAGCGAGGCACAAGAATCGCTGTTTGAAGACCAGCAAGACGCGCATCCGCTTCTATCGCGTTGCACGGTACTGCCATTGTCCCGCCGCGACTTGGCCAAGGCATTCGCCGAGCGTGCTTTGACGATCGCCCGCGCCGAGGGGCTCGACGGTCGGCCATTGGCGGACTACGTGCGGCTGGCGCAGCAATGCCGCAACAACCTGCGCGAGATGCTCAGCCGAATTGAAGCTGGCGAAATGCTGCCGAAGGAAACCAGCGCCGAGTAACAGCTCGGGCGCCGCTGGCCGCGGGCTCAATGCTCTCGGCCAGTCCGCCCGCGCTCTTGCGGGAATTCCTAACCTGTCTCCCCAAGGGGAGACGCATTATCGGAGGCTGCCTTGACGGCAGTATTGCAATGGCTCATTTATTTCAATCCGGTTTGTTTTTCGGCCAGTCTGCTTGGCACGGTCTCGGGGTCACTCTCCCAGCCGATTCGCCGGCAAGGTTTTCGATCGAAGATTCGATTCGAATTGCCGGCCTAGATTGGCAAGTCGAGACGCGGCCGCTTCACCTTGCCAGCGGAAAAGAAGTCGAGGGACACAATGCCGTCGTCAGGACTGACAGCGAGGCGGTGCTCGGAGTCGTCGGTGACCGCTATCGGCCGCTGCAAAACCGCGACCAGTTCAACTGGTTCCAGCCGTTCCTGGAATCGCGGGAGTGCGCTTTTGAGACGTGCGGGGCACTCAAAGGGGGCCAGCTGGTTTGGGTGCTTGCAAAGGTTAACCGGCCGGATGCTGACATCGGCGGCGGCGACACGGTCCGCAAATATCTGCTGCTTACCAGCTCGCATGACGGCAGCGCGGCAACCAGCGTTGGGTTTTGCCCGATTCGCGTAGTTTGCTGGAATACTCTATCGGCGGGCCTGTCGAGCACAGCCAGCAAACTATTGAAGGTGAAGCATACGGCCAGCCAGGGCGATGCGCTGGCTGCAGTCCGCGATACGGTCAACCTGGTCGACGAGACATTCGAGGCGACCGCGACCCAATATCGCAAGCTGATGGCCTGCAACCTGTCGCCGGCTGATATGCGGCGATACGTGAAGCTGGTTCTCGACCTGCCCGAAGACGAGAAGTCGCTTTCCGGCCGGGCCCGCAACACGTTGGCCGACGTCGTGAATTTGTGCCGCTATGGTGTCGGCAACGACGGCCGGACCGCCTGGAGCGCCTACAACGGGGTGACTCACTACGTCACCCATCAGTACGGCCGCAACCCTGATTCCCGACTGCGGGCGAATTGGTACGGAGAAGGCCGGCGGATGAACGACCGAGCCTTCGGCCTCGCCGTGCAGTTGGCCAGCTAACGGTTAACCCGCCGCGCGTTGGCTACCACGCGGGATCGTTCCCCGCGGCGCGGCCTTTTACTTCACTGGACCCCTGACCGCCAACCGGCGACAATCCCGCCATGAGTACCAAGGACCTCGCCGCCAAATACGGCAAAAGCAAAAACAGCACTCAGCTTGTGAACGCCGCTATCCGAGCCGAGATCCCCGGCGGCGGTGAGGCGATCGACGCGCTGGACCGCATTCGGGCCAGCGACGAGCGACGCGGAACATCGGACACGGCCGATGCGCTCGCCGCCATCCGCTCCGTCGTCAACGCGATGGCCGACGAGATTCGCAGCCGGTACGGCATGCCGCCGCGGGAGGAGTAGGCCGGTCAAAAACAGCCCGTTTTTGGCTCGCTATTGAGATTGGGACACCCGCTGACTCCCGCGACACCCAGCGACAACGGTGTCACGTTTCAATTTTTGCAGGGAATCGCGGTGTTTTTCCTGCGACGAGCATCGAACCGTAGAAACATTACTCAAGCGTTCCGCACGGCCATTTCCGCCAACCGGCGGCGCTCCCGCGATCGACAGGAAACGCCGCCGGCAGGAAATCGCTCAAGCCGCCGTAATCGCACGCGGCGCTGCCTGGAGGTGTCTGGAGTCGTCCGAGGCGGTTTGCGTCGAATTGCGCTCGATTTTCGGGCCTCGATTCTGCGTGCTGCGACCCTCAAATCGGAAGGGCCGAAGGCGCTCAACAGCCCGCTTTCGTTCATCGGCTGACATTGCCCGTCGTCCGGCCAGTCGGAGGGGCTTCACGATAGCGGCAATTTCGTCGAACCGATCAGCGGCAAACGAGAGCGTGAACCCATCGTCCGCGGCCTGCTCGACACGGACGAATGGCAGGCCAGCCAGCCGCTGCGCCGTCGGCCCGCGGCCATTGGTGCTGACAGCCAGCCGGACCTTGCCCCACGGAAAAACATGCCCGAACCGGCAAGGGACAACGAGCAACCACGCATCCGCCGCTCGACAGCCGCTCCCGCGCTCTGCCGTGTGAGCCTCGTCGAGATCGATGCGATAGCAGTCGCCGGCTATTTGCCGCAGATCGACGCAGCCACAGGCAACAACGGGAGCCGCGCTTGCTTCCGGCTGGCGGTTGACCGACGATGATGTTTTGGGTTTGGCCATGCCCGACAATCCTTTCACTGAAAACCCTTACGCCGCGCCCCAGGCCGACGTCATCCCCGCCGAGCTCGTCGAGCGACCGGGACCGAAGCGACGGCCGCGCAGCCCGGTTCTGGCCGGCATGCTGCTCTTGCTGTCGTTGCCCTTGGCGGCGTTCATGGCCCGCATGTGGATTACGTTTTTCAGCCGCTGGTCAGCCGGCGACACGGAGCTGATCGTCACCGCCCCGACTGGCGCAATTCCGATGGTGGCTATCGTGTCGCTGCTCATTTTTGGCGGCATCCCGGTCTGTCTCCACGAGATCATTCAAGCCATCCGCGGCCGTTAGAGACCCCACGTCCACCAGGGAATGCCAGAGGAATTCGACGGTTGGGCTGGTGCGGCAGCGCCTGGCGACGGTCCCACGGGGACCATTTGCCCGTTCACGATCCGCACGCGCTGACCGCTCGGTGTTTCCCAGGTTCCGCCGCCGGTCCAACTGTCGAGCCAGTTATTGACGGCGTGGGGCCAGCCGAACTTTCGACTCGGTACGCCAAACTCGTCATGGCCAGGCCGGTTGATGTTCGACTGTTGGTGAATACGGGAACGGATTTGCGGATCAGTCACGCCGGCTGCCGAGATCATTTGGTCGCGCTTCGACTTATCGCGTTCGGCCACGATGGGGCCAAGCTTCTCTTGCGGAACGGCCGCCCGCACCCGTGCGTCGATTCGCCGGACTGACTCGCTGGCATTCTGCGGCGGCGAGCCGAAGGCTGCCGAGAAACCACCGGCGGTTGGAGCGCCACCACCAGGACTACCGGCGGCACCTCCGCGGTAACCAATGCTGCCGAGGAAATGATCAGCGAGGCCGCTATACATTTTCGCTAGATCATCATGGCCGGCTTGGTGCGCCTGAATCGCCAGCGTGCCCAATTCCTTCCAGCGATCGAAATGCTGCTGCTGGGACTGCTGCGCGAGGCCAGCGTACCCTAGTCCCAACTGCCCCATCTGGGCCGAGTGTTGCAAGCCGGCCATCCCGTACATTCCGGCAAGCATCGGATTTTGCCGCATCGCTTGGTCCAATGGATCACCGACACCAAGCCGCGCCTTTCGGGCCTGCGAACTGTTAAACGCGTTCTGACGCACGCCTAACATCCGCTCGGCCGGTGTCAGCAGCCCAAGGTTGTGATAGCGATCAGCTTGAGGAATGGCAGCCGCAGCAACATGGTTCGGACCTGCCCCGGCAACCTGCATCGCGCGAATGTCGTGCGGACTGAATCCCGTGCTCCCGCTTTGCACACCTGCGAGCGGACTCATCGTGCCTTGAGCGTTGGAGTAGAAGCCGTTTCGGCCGGCCCAATCGCGCTGCATCTGCGGCGTGACTCCGCTGCCCTCCGAGTTCTGCGGCGGCCCCATCCACATCGGCCTCACGCTGCCGCCGCTACTGGTTCCGAGCGCCGGGAGAGCGCCGCCGAAAAACCTGCCACCAGGATTCTGGGCAAACATTTGCTCCATGTAACCAGCGCCAGTCGTCGGCGCCATCGCCAGTGGTGCGGCGTGCATCGGTTGATAACCCGGATGGGCCGTATCGAAGAACGATTGCGGATTCGGTTCGCCCGCGTGATGTCCCCACGCCCCGCCCACCGTTCGATTGGGCATGTAGCCGTGGGCGGCATAAACCTGCTGGGCTCCCAGGTCGCTGGGCAGCATCCCGTGGCTTTCCGGATTCGCCAGTGCGGCGGCGTAGAGGCCAGCGCCGGTCGCCGATGCCGGAGAATGCAATGGGCTGTAAGCGGGCAGCGGGCCGCGAGACGCAACGCCGGCGTTCAGCGCCTGCAATCCGGCGACGCCCGACCGCAACCCGGCATTCGGGTCGCCGCTTTGGGCCATGTAGGCGTGATCGGCCGGGGTGTATCCGCCGGCTGGAAATGCCTGCCCGCCACCGCCGCCGTAACCGCGTTGCTGGTTTTGCCAGTGGTGGAAATCGAGCGGCGCACCCATGTGGCCCCACGGCGGCTGAGCGTTGTAGTTGATTCCCGTGATACCTGCCGCATGGGCCTGCGCCGCGGAGGCAGCCATTCGCGGATCGATGGGCAGGCCGGTGCTCTTTGGCGGTCCGCCAAAAGCGGCAAAGTAATTCGGAGCCGGTCGGCGGGTCGGGGAGGTGTTGGTGTATCGATCGAAATAACTTGAGGCTGGCATCGAACATTTACCTTTCAAAATGTCGAGCGAGGGTAGGGTGAGGCCCGCGGTTCGAAGTTGGGAGTTCAAAAATCAGACGGACATGAAAATCTGGTTTCGCGCGGATGCCACAGCAGGTTGACCTTGCCAGTTTGGCCCCCACGGTTTTTTGCGATGACCAAGTGGGCGAGCCGAGCGGCCGCATCGTCAGGAACATTCGGTGGCATCGGCTGGTGGTGCAGGAAGTACACGCGATCTGCATCCGCCTCCACGGCGCTGGATTCCGCGAGATGCGATAAATGAGGCTGTTCAGCGGTGTCCGCCTGGCGATTGACTTGATGCAACAAAACGATTGGCATCATCAGCTCTTTCGCGAGGCGTTTAATGTCTCTGGAGATTCTGGCAACCTGCAGCCTTCGATCGATTCGGCGGTCGTCTGGGTGAGGCTCAACAAGCGATAGATAGTCGATTACCAACAGTTCCACCCCGTGCCGCGCCTTGTTCAATCGCGCCACGGCTCGAATATCGGACAAGGTTGCGCTAGAGGGCGACCAAATCCTCACCGGGAGATCGGTCAGGGCATGCGACGCATCTAAGAGCTTTCGGCGATTCTCGGATCCGACACGCCCAGCCAGAACATCACGTGAGTCGAGCCCACTGAACTCGCACAGCTTGCGGACAGCAAGTTCCGTGCAAAGCATTTCCAGAGAGACGACCAAACTGGGATGGCCTTGCGATGCCGCGTGACAGGCGATGTTCATCCCAAAGGCAGTTTTGCCTTTGCCCGGCCGAGCCCCCACGACAATAACCTGCCCCGGCCGCATAAGACCGGCCGCTTCGTCAAGGTTTGGCAGCCCTGTCCCCATTCCAGTCGCCCTGCTCGACTCCATCGCCGTATCAATCTCGGCCAGGGCCGCTTCGGCCGCCTCTCCGATTGTGAAAATCGGTGACCCCGAGCGATGGCCAAACACTGCGAGCTTACCTTCGACGGTCGCCGAAATGTCCTGAACCGGCAGCCCGTCGTAAGCCTGCTGGAGGCCGATCGTGTAGGCGAGAATCGCCTGGCGAAGCTCAGACTTCTCCCGGACGATTTCGGCGTAATAAACTACATGCGCGGCGTTTGGCACGGCGTTCGTGACTTTGGCTATGTAAGCCGAGCCGCCGATGGCTTCGAAGTCTCCAGCGGCCTTCAGGTGATTCACAAGGAGCGTGTCGTCAATGCGCTTGTCGGCCGCGTGCATCGCGGCCAGGTTCTTAAACAGCTTGCGGTTGGCATCGTCATAAAAATCATCCGCGCGGATGATCGTCGCCACATCATCGAGCAACGTCGGCAATAAAATAATGCTGCCGAGCACGCCGATTTCCGCTTGAAGATCAAACGGCGGCTGCCGGTCCATCAACTCCGTAAGCGGACGGCGGGCGGGCGCGTCGTTGCGGCGAGGTTTCGATTTGCCGTTCTGGGTTTTGACCGCGGTCATTTGCTGTGGGCTCTTCCATTGTCGTGATGAGCTTCCGCTGGCGAGGGCGGCGGCGGCATCCGGCGCTTGATTTCGGGCCACTCGCTAGCTCGATGGGATGGAGCAGCGGCGGCTGATTTACCGGTTCGATCCTTGAAAGCAAAACCCTGCCATCCGTTTGCCATCGCCTCGCGCAGCGCAGCGGATGCGGCCGCGGGTCCGAGTTCGCTGCACGTGCCGAGCGCCTGCTTGGCCGCGGTCGGCGTCATCACGTGACCGATTTCGACGCGGTGTTTAAACCAGTCCTCCCAGGCCGAGAGAAACTCTTGCGTCTGAAGCGCGGAAGGAACCGCCGAGAGATTGAACGTCGCTTGTGACTTCTTTCTTCTGGATGATGATGGTTTCCCATTCCGTGGTTTACCCCCATCTCCACCGCCGCCGACAGGCGCGCCTTGTATGTCCTGTTCCTGTTCCTGTTCCTGTTCCTGGCTTTGAAGGGGCTTTGAAGGGGCTTTGAAGGGGCTTTGTTTCTTGCCAGTGAAATCCCTTGCCGTACCGTTCAATGAAAGCCGGAAATAGCTGGGATTTCCGTGCTCCTTCGAGCATCTTGTGAATCGCTTTGACACGGTTGTCGCCCGAACTTAGTTCGCCACCGACCTGGTACGCGGCCATTTCGACGACCCACACCTGCTCGGCATCTTCGTCGTACTGGCAAAAACCGGTCTCGCGGACCCTTCGAAGGGCCTTCGAAGCCCCTTCCTGGTTCATGCCGAGTTCGTGGGCAATCACCGCCAGCGGCAAGTAATACAAGCCGAGCATGTTGCTGCTCGGGCACGTGATCAAATAAATGGCGAGCAACTGCTCATCGCGGCCCAGTGCGCGAAGCTTCCGGCCGGTCTCGCCAGTCCAAAAACTCGATTTGACCGTAGCGTAGTCTCTCATCGCGACTCGATCCCCTGTTCGAAACGGCGGCTTCAAATCGACAGAGCCAGTAGTGAGGATTCGAGGCCGTGAAGCAGAGACCGTACACGGCGCCGCTCCCCGCCATCGAGTTGCGATTCACGAAGCTCGGCGGCGATGCTTTCGGCGAGCCGTGTCGTTGAGGCTGCGACCGCTGCAACCTCGCGGGCGAATGAAAGCCCGGGCCGAGCGAGTTGACGGTCTATCTGACCGACTGTAGAAATCATCGAAGCGTTCCTTTTCGGGCTGGTAAAACGAAATTAAAGGGACGTGTGCCCGGCTTTGGCGAGCCGGGCGTTTTTTTGCGCCTATTAGTTCAGGTTCGGGCCTGACCCCTCCCGTATTTCCTGCGCGATTCGTTTTTGAATCCGCTCGAGCGCGTCGTAAATTACGACGTACTCCTGATCGAGACCGAGTTCGATGACCTGGTTCTGATACGAGGGCCGATCGAGCACTTCGTTGACGCAATCTCGTGCCGCCGTTCCTGCGGACAGCAGGGCGTTGAGGCGATCGTGGCGGGTCAGCGTCGTTTTCTTGGCCATGTGATTTTCCAACGTCTATTGAAAATATTTGGGCGTGTAATTGCCGTTCCGGCGTGGCCGGCGTACCGGTTTGGTCTCTGGCATGCAGGACCGTCGCTGCAGAAACTTCTCAAACGCCTCCGGTGATATTCTGTAGCGCGGCCTGCCCAACAAATTGCTCGCGATGTTCACGGCCGAAATTTCGCCATTTTTAATGAACGAAATGACCTTCTCGGCTTTGCACCCGAGCAGCGATGCGATCGCGGGCGGAGAGAGCCATCGCTCAGGCTTGGCGGGGAGGGCGCTAGGCATGGGCCAGCTCCCTGCGAGGGAGCTGCTCGACCCACTGCTGTAGGTCTCGCCGCGAGAACCGCAGCTCACCATCGCCCAGGTCCACGACTGGCACGCGGCCCTCACGAACCAGTCGCCGCAGTCGGAACGGCGTGATGCTCAGCAGCCAGGCGGCGTCGTCGAGCGAAATCAGGATGGCGTGCGTGTCCATGTCGTCATCATTTGCGACAGTGGCACGCGATCAACAGCGTCTTCGGCTTGCGCTGAAAAGTTTCGGTATTGTTCGGTTTCGCTTGGGTTTCCGGCTACGATTGGCGCGACGTTTTTGATGCGAGGCGATTTTGAACATTCTCAGGGAGCTTGCGTACTAACACCTCCACGTATTTCGCGTGAGCCAATGGTGGTCTGGCAAACGGTATCAGTCCGTCGCGGATCATTTTTCGAAGCGTCGTATCCGAAACCTGGTAGGCGATAGCCAGATTTTTTTTGCTGATTCGCAACACTTCAACGTCAGGGAGCATCGGGGATTCTTGGTCAGGACCCACGGTGAACGCGGCCGTCGCCGCCCTGATTTCGGCGTGGATTTGCTCCATCCACACGGCTCTATCCTCGGCCGTGAGAGGACACAGCGATTGACGGAGACCATCCAGTTCCCGAGGAGGTTCGTTGGTCGGTAGTCGGCCACCATTTAGCACCAGGGCGCAAATGCCTCTTTCCGTCTCCCTCCCAGCCGAGAGCAGGCGGACGACATGCGTACACGCGACCGTCGTTTTGTGCCGGACAAGTCGAAAGGCTTCATCAGTGGCGTCGAGCGTGAGTGCGAAATCCCGCCGATCCTCGCGTGAAATCTCAAACGGCTTGTCCGCTGCAGCCGCGTCCTCTGCTGCCGCTCGCCATCGACAGATCCCGTGCATCAATAACCCGGCGCTGTACCACAGCGAGCGGAACTCTTTCGGAAACTGATCGACCGGGACGGGAAGCTGTACCGAGGACATCGCGCTGCCTTTCCATCGATCCGGGCCGAATCCGGCGGCCAACCCCAAAGGCAGATGGCGCCGGCCGCCGGGCTCGCGTTGTGCTGACGCGCTTCGAATCACGTCAACAACCCGATGCTGATAAGTTTACCGGACAAGGCCACGTCGCGGCGAGGAATCGGCGATGCAAACCATAACCGCGGGCCAAGTTGGAGGCGCGCACGGGCACGGAAAACTGGCCCTGACCCGACATTGGCCGTTTTTTGCGCCGCGGCTTTGTGCTCGACTATTTGACCGCCAAGGCTAAAGTGAAGATCAAGCCGAAGTTATGGCGTCAGTTTCCCAGAATTCGAAAATGCCGCTCGCCACCGGCCTGGTCGAGCGTGAACCACCAGCCCCCATGTCCACAACGCTTACGCTCGATTTAAATCGCCATCGCTTGTGCTCATGTGGGGAACCGCTCGACACAAAAGCGAAAAGATGCCGGACGTGTGCTCGCGAATACATGCGACGCCGGAGTGCGAAATCACGCACTCGGGACGTCAGGAGATTCACCGCGGCAGTCGCTCGTTGCGAGGACAGCGGGGATGCCCGTATTCGTCATCTGGTCGATCAGATGATCAGCCGGTTTCACGGGCTGGATAGCTTCGTGCGTGCATGGGCTGCGGAAATCAACGCCGGGCTCCAGCAGGCGCCGGGGAGTGGAGCGATGGTGCGGTCGATGTCCGCATTGATGCGGCTGGTCGAGATGGCCGATCGCACGGCGCAGGAAGATCAGACGCTAGCCGCCTTGCTCCGCGAGCGGTTTGATACGGAGTTGCGTCGGATCATCGAGGAAAGCCCCCAGACGGTTCTCGATATTGCGAGTACTTTGGGCTGGCGAGTCTCGCCCCCGCAGTGCTGAGGAGGCCGCTTAC
Source organism: Pirellulaceae bacterium (assembly GCA_036496265.1). Lineage (GTDB taxonomy): Bacteria > Planctomycetota > Planctomycetia > Pirellulales > Pirellulaceae > CAYLLN01. Next base: position 36,247 of record DASXLL010000070.1, read on the forward strand.
AAAGCAGCTGCTGACCCATACGACCGCTCTCGTTTCGCGAATATTGCGTTATTCACGGCCGCCAATAAGATTAAACGGCAACTTGAAACAGCATGGTTCGGCCGACCTACTTATGAGCAAGTCATTCAATATCTTCTGCGACGAATCCTGTCATTTAGAGAATGACGGTAAGCCAGTGATGGTTTTGGGTGCGGTTTGGTGCCCAACGGACCGGGTTGCCGCGATATCAAGCCGGCTGTCAGAAATCAAAATTAAGCACAAATTAACTGCCAAAACCGAATTGAAGTGGACGAAGGTGTCGCCGTTCAAGACAGCGATGTTCTTGGAGCTGTTGGACTATTTTTTTGACGAACACGACCTCCACTTTCGGGCGCTTGTCGCGGCCAAGAAGGGCTTAAGGCACGCCGACTATTCGCAGAACCACAATGATTGGTACTACAAAATGTACTTCTCGATGGTCAAGGCGGTGCTTTCGCCTGAAGATGAATACATGGTTTACATGGACATCAAGGACACGCGAGGGCGAAAGAAAATTAAGCATCTACATCAATTGCTTTGCGCCGACATGGATGATTTCTCACGCGAGATCATTAAGAGAATCCAAGTGATCCGCTCACACGAGTCGCACATTATGCAACTGGCTGACTTGCTAATAGGCGCAATCTCGTACGTACACCGAAACCTTGCCGGTAACTCAGCAAAAGTAGCGATGGTTGATCGAATAAGGACCAGGACTAGCTACTCGTTGCGAAAACCGACGTTACCGCTAGAGGACAAGATGAACCTGTCTTTGTGGAACCCAACCGAGGCATCGCCATGAGCACAGCTGGAGCGGCAGACTGGCTGCCACCAATGCATGTCGTCATACCATGGACGACAGATACTTTTGATGCGTTGTATTCTGTGTTTGAAAGGGATTTCAAGCACTCGCCACCGACTTATGAAGGAGATCGGGTGTGGTTTTTCCCGGACATGGAAGACGGAAAGGAAAAAATTTTCTGGCACCTGACCCACAAGGACGACAAACAGGCGGGCGACCGGTTCCCCGATCCTCGGCGTTGCGAAAGACTACCCTGGGGCCGGCCAATGCTAGACGATCCCAGGCACGCCGAAATTGTGTCGTGGGATTACGAAGAGGGGAAGGGTGATACCAAAACCTATGTTTGGCTTAAAAAGCGAGACTTCCTGGTGCTTCTCAAGAAATACCCCAATGGCCAGAGGCGACTGATCACTTCATTCCACATTGACTTTGCAAACTACAGGCGAAAGCTGGAGCGAAAATACGAAGAAAGAATCCAATAAAAAAGGCCAACGAAATCGTTGGCCCAACTCCTTCTACACTCCGGTAGATGAGATATAGCTATTATTCGTCAATCGGGAGGCGTGTCAATACGTTTTCTGCGTGTCGCAAAACCAGTTGGGGAAACGACTTGCGATCAAAAACACAAATGGACCAGCAATTGCTGGTGCAGTTGGTATTGACTTGTGATGCGCCCAGCGCTACTGCGCTTTCCGGGTTAGACGCACGCCAACTGAAAAAGTTCACACGCCAATTTCACCCAACGTCAAACGCTCGACCCCTTTTTTCAGCCGGCGGCAGATTCCCAAGAAAAATCACCAGCACCTCGCCGGCAGTCAGTTGAGCTCGAAATCCCGCTGGCGCTCAGTTCGAGGTGCATATCCACATCAACGACTGGCATGCTATGCCGCGATAGATCGCAGAATATTGGCCGTAGAGAGGTCCGCTGTTTCGTGATCGATGATCGTCTCAATCATCTGCATGATGGTCGCATCTGAGTGCGGTGGCTTGTCGAGATCATCGCCATGAACTGCTTCCCGATATTTTGCGATGATTGTCGAAGGGTCGCTGTGCCAAACTTGCCGCAATTGAACCTGCTTGAATTTGCGGTGAAGTGGGGCCATCAGCGGCTTTCGACACGAGGTTCTAAAGATACAACGCGGGAACGTGATGTATCGTCATCAAGCGCACACGGTCTTGAATCAGAAGTTGGCACCGGCCAATTGGCTCAAGTATTTTGAGCCCGTGGTGGGCGCCGCTTCTCGTCGAGCGTTTGACGCCCGACGCACCGCGGCAAAT
>DASXLL010000071.1:0-22886 GCA_036496265.1 Pirellulaceae bacterium
TAACCCGACCAGGCCGCTGTTATTTCTTGAGGGGACAGGGGACAGGGGACAGGGGACAGGGGACAGGGGACAGGGGACAGGGGACAGGGGACAGGGGACAGGGGACAGGGGACAGGGGACAGGGGACAGGGGACAGGGGACAGCAAGGGACGCTTTAGCCGGGACCAAACCTGGTCCCCGGAGAACCGCGAGTGGACTATCCACTGCAGCACATAGGGAGCAGGTTTGTTCCCGCCTAGTCGATGGCGCGCATGAACGCGACGCCAAGCCAAACCGCGGCGAGTGATAGCACCAGGTTCGCCGCCACATTTGCCAGCGATACCAATGGCCGGCCGCTTTCGAGCTCGCGGAGCGTATCGGCCCCAAACGTCGAGAATGTCGTTAGCGCGCCGAGAAATCCAATTGCGACGCCTTGCCGCCAGAAGGCCAATTGCAGCCGGAGCGAGGGCGTGATTGCCTCGACTGATCGGGCCTCCAGATCGAGCATCAGCTCCATCACGATGCCCATGACGAAGCAGCCGGCGACGTTTACCGTCAAAGTGCCCCAGGGGAAGCCGCGGCCGAGGAACTTGGCGGCCGCCAGGCCGACGCCATAGCGAACTAACGCCCCGGCTGATCCACCGACTGCGACAAAGAGCACGTCTCGCACAGCTCAGGTTCTGCTAGTCGGGACTAAATCTCATTCTAATTGCCGGGACCAAACTTGGTCCCGGAGAAGCGCCAGTTGCTGATCAACTTGCGGCGTACCGGGAGCAGGTTTGCTCCCGGCTAATGTTATTGGCGTAGGCGACTAGAAGTTGGCGCTGGCACCCGTATTCACCGGGCCGACCATATGGAAGTGGTTGTGGTCGATGTAGATGACTTCCTGCGAGTCTTCATCGACAAGCGTGTGCGGCACGGGCCAACCGACACGAGTGATCTCGGTGTAGTAAATCGTGCATTTATAGTGAGCGTGGTGCAGTTGCACGGGGCCAATGAGCGGCACGACGCGCGGCGGATCGACGTAGTCGGCGATTTTGTCTTTCACGATGCGAACGTTGTTGCGGATCTTTTCGTGCAGAAACGGATAGCCGCCTTGGACTGGGTTGGCTTTTTCCCAAGCCCGCACCACTTCGTCATCGCTCGGCGGGTCAAGGGCGACCATGGGGCCGCCGGGAATCAGCGGCCCAAGAATCGGCGCCCGCTCATACCGTTCGTGGTTCCAGAATTTGTCTTCCGCTGTCTTCTGGAAAAAGGGGCTGACCGGAATGGGAATCGAGAAGATGCCCAGTCCCGAGCCACCGCCGGCCATGCCGATGCAGCCGGTGCTGGTCAGCGACATCGTCGCCGCCAATACGCTAATCGCCGCTGTCATCGTCCTGTGCGTCATGACTGACCCTCGGTGCTACCCGGCTTGGCTCCTGGACAGCCCGAAGGCTGTGCTGCCACGGCGGACAATGCTGCCCGTCGTTTCTCAGACCTAGTTATCGTGTCAAGCTTTGCCGAACTTGCGGATTTTTCCGGTCAGGCTGGAAAAACGGGTGAAACTTTGCGGCGCTGGCATCGCTAGCATGTTGAAATCCGAGACAGTAGCGACAGCAAGCGGTGCCGGTATGACAAATAGCCGGGAACAAACTTGGTCCCGGAAAAGTGCAAGTGGCTTGTCAACTCGCGGAGCTCCGGGAGCAGGTTTGCTCCCGGCTGTTGGAATGGCATGAAAGAAGGCTCATGGTCCCGGGATGTAGTTCAGCGTGTAATAAGCTGCTGCGTGCAACAGCGGGGCGCCGGTGGCGGAGCGAATTTTGTCCAAGTGAAACTCGTGGACGTGCCCTTCGGCCATTTCGTCGAGATACAGCCGCACGGACTTGCCGTCGGTGCTGGGTTCGATCTTCGTGATTGCGGGAATTGTGCCGTCCACTTCGGGACTGCCGTATTGTTGCTGGTAGATATAGGTGTAAGTCGAGATTTTGTAGGAGGCGGGGTCGGTGGCAGCGGCACGATCGATGGGCTGCGTGAATGTCAGCTCGAAGCCATCGTCTTTGGCAGTGATTTTTTCGACCTCGAACGGCGTTTTGCCGGTCCAGACGAGTCGTTCCAGCGAATAGGGCTGAGAGCCGCGGGAGCCCCAGCCGCGATTGGTGCCGCCGACGATGAGCGAGCCGTCGGGCGCTTGCAGCAGCGATAAAGTGCCGCTGCCGAAGCCGCCGCGAAAGGGAAAGCAGGCCCCCTGATAATGGCCGTTCACTTTTTCGAGGCAGACGCGCATGACGGTGCTGTGCGTCTGGTCGCCGACGACCATTTGTTCGGCGAAAGGTCCGAATTTGCCGTGAGACAGATCGCAGGCGACGCCCGAGGCCGATTGCCCCATCTTGCCGTACGGAAAATAAACCGCCGGCGGCTCAAGTTGCGGAATCTTTTTCGCCTCGACCATCATCCGGCTCCCGCTCTGCGGCTCGGCCGGTTGCTCGCCAATCGCGCCGCCCGTCGCCTTGTACCACTTGTTCCCAATCGGATGCCCCTGAAAGGAGCCCGGCCGCAGCCACTTGAGGCTGCACGCGCCGTTCCAGGGGCCTTGATTCTCCGAATAGAAGAAATCACCGGCTGCGTTGGCGGCAATGCCACCTGGCGAGCGAATGCCGCTGGCGGTGGGGATCGTTTTTCCGTCGGGACTAACCCGCAAGCACCAGCCGCGATAGAGCGCGTCGCTGCCGAACGAGCCGGTCAGACAAAGTACGACCCAGAGATTGCCGTCGCGGTCGAATTTTGAGCCAAACGCATATTCGTGATAATCGCCTGTCAGTCCCCAGCCATCGCTCACGGTTTCAAAAACATCCGCCCGGCCGTCGCCGTCTTGATCCTTGAGCCGCGTGACTTCGCAGCGATGGACGCAGTACAGCCAGCCGTCGCGCCAGGCGAGACCGAGGATTTCGTGCAGGCCGCGGGCGAACTGGAAATAGAACGCGTCTGCGGGTTTTTCGCTGAGCGGGTTGTCGAGGAAATAGATTTCCCCTCGGCGGGTGCCAATGGCGAGCTTTCCATCCGGCAAGAATTCCAAAGCGCCAGCTTCGAGAACGATGTGCTCAGGAATTGGTAGCCGAACTAATCGGTAGTAATCGTTTTCAATTGGGGCATCGGCAGCGCGTGACACCGCAATGATCAGGAAGAAGAATGAACAGAAGGAAACGAAGGTAACGAAGATTTTAGTTAGATGAATTCGTTGCATCTCTTCGTTTCCTTCGTTGCCTTTTGTTCCAATTCCCCTGCCGTCACGATTGGGAATCACCAATCGTAGTTCAGCTCGATGCTGGCGTTGCCGTTGGTGAGAACGATAGGAACCAGAAGTTCTTGCTCGCCGTCGACCTCGCGCACGACTGGGTTAGAAGCAGCGCCAGTGTGTAATGTCCACCGGTTATCGAGGCGGTAGGAGTCGTCGGCAGCTTGTTCAATGCGGTTGGCACGAGCGGCGCGGAAATAGGCATTTTCGATTGGCTTTGAGCCGGCGAAGATGATTTTTCGCTGCATGGTGAACACATCGTCCTGGCCAACGGGTCGCGGGGTGTCCTCGATTTCGAGCCCGTTCCACGAATACAAAAAGATCGGTTGCCGTTTGCTGCCGAGTCGATAGCCGCGGAACTGAAGCGGTTGGTCATCTGGAGCAGAAGTTGGCCATGCGGCTTGCAAGTCTTTCAGGATGGCCAGCGCCGGCCCATCGGGCAATTTCAAGACGTTGTCGCCGAGCGGCTTTTCAAAGCCAGCGCCGCGGGCGGTCCAGTGGCGGGCGGCGTCGATGAAGGCACCGTGCCAGAGGAGCGCCAGTCGCATGTTGTTGGCGTCGAAGGCAAGATTGAGTTTTTCGGGATAACCGACGCCGATGGCCCGCGTGCCGGCGCCCTCGATGAAGTTGCGATAGACGATGGGCTCGTCGAGCGCCACCAGCTCGATTTTGCCCGTCACCAAGCCAACCGGAAAAATGGCTTTATCACCATCCGACAAGTAGCGCCAGATGGCCTCGATTTGCGAATCAACAGTTCCGTCGAGAACCTTGGGGAGCGTCGTTTGGCCATCGGGGAACGCGGTCGGCATTCGAGTGCCGGGCCGATACGCCAGCGGATTTTGCAGATAGTGGTAAAACCAATCATGTCGCAGGCGTTTGGTCATCGTCGTTAGACTCAGCGCCTGAATGCCGCTCGATCGCTGGTCGGCAAATGTGTGGCATTTGATACACGAGAAGCCCTGAGTGCCCACCAGGCGCCGACCGCCGGCTTTAATGCGCCGCTCGTCGTCCGCGGACATTTTTTTCAAGGGTGGCGCGGCTTTGACGAGCGCCACATCGGCCAATTCCAACGATTTAGTCAACGAACCAACGTTCGCCGTCCCGAACTTTGGCATTCGCGTCAGCATGTATGGCCGGTCTTTCGCACCCTCGGCGAAGATGTGGTCGAGCCACTCGCTCGTCAATTTGGCTCCGACGCCATTGAGGCTCGGCGGAATCCGGCCTTCGTCGCCCATTTCAGGCATATCGGAGACGAAAAATGAGTCACGGGCCGCCAAGATGCCACCCAGGTTGCCTCGCTGGTGACAAGCAACGCAATTGAAGCGTATGAGCTCTTGATTGACGACCACATCAGCGGCTAGCTCGCGAGCTGGCTCTTTGAGCGCCGAAATCGCCACTCCGAGTGCAACTGCTTGTTCATCACTCAAACCGTATTTCGGTGTTGAGTTGCTCTGTCGATCCAAACAGCCACCGCTGCCAGTGAGTTTTACCAGAGGCTTCGCCGTTTTTGTCGATGCCATCGGGGTCGCTTTTTCGCGGAGCAGATGACACGATGCGCAGCCGAACGACGCAAAGTATTCGCGGCCCTTGGCGGCCTTGCTTGCATCGATGGCGAACGCTTCCTGAGTTGTCGATGACGATTGCTTGGTCGGCGACGTCAACAGCGCCGCCAACGGCTGCTGCGTCATGCCGGGGCCTTCGAAATCGACTTGCAGCGACTCCTCGCCCTCGTCCTCGAAATACTCCACTACGACCGAGTGTGGCCCGGCCGTCATTGCTTGCTTTTTCCTCTTCTGCTCGAACGGATGCACGCCGTCGGTCACTACGACGACCTTGCCGTCGATTAGCAGCCGCGAACCGTCGTCCGAGCCGATCAGAAACAGGTAATCGCCGGCTTGCGGCAATTCGATCGTGCCCTCGAATCGTAGAGCGAAGTGATTTTTGCGGCGTGCCGGCGTTAGGTCAAAGTTCTCGGCTTCGCCGGTGGCGACCGGCTTCAGCGTTTCGAACTTGGGCAGCTTCTCCCATTCGCCTTCGTAGTATGCATATTGCAAGCCGGCGACGATATCGAGGTCGTTGAGCAAAAACGATGCAATATCGCGAGCTTCGGCGGACGTCAGGTTCAAATCGGGCATCCTCCCACCCGGCCGAATGGCCAGCGGTTCTTGCAGGAATTGAGTTAGGCCGGGAAGCGTATATTTTTTCGAAGGCGTGCCGAGCGGAATCGAGGCCGCGACAGGCTCCGGCGGCTTCTCCGTTCGCGGATCGTGGCACGCCACGCAGCCGATCGAATGAAAGAGTTCTTCCCCGCGTTTGACGGCGAACCGCGATGGATTGCTGACGGTCGCGTTTCCCGTTCTCGCGAGAAAATGAACGAGCGTGTCCACGATCTCCGCTCGCTCGGCCTCGCTCTTGTCCGCGAGCACGTTTGGCATCGTCGTGCCGGGCTTGGTGGCTTGCGGATCGGCGAGAAATCGGTGCAAGTATTCGAGTCTGACTCGCGAGGCGACTGTATCGAGGATGGGCGGCGACTTGCGGTCAATCTGCGTGGCGGCTGCCTCAGGCGCCGCGTGGCAAGCCGTGCAATTCAGCTCGCCGAGCAGCAGTTGTCCGGCGGCAACTCCATTCGCATCTGGTGACGCATAAACCCGCTCATAGCCGAGCACGCGCGGGGGCGCATCGGCGGCGCTCGTGGCAGCAGCCGAAAGGGAGAGCAAAAAACCCCACATCAAGAAGCGACAGAGCGAGATCCGACGCAGCGAAAAGGGGTCGGGAGTCGATTGCGGCATAACTCTATATCACTTGGAACGTTGTTCTCGCAATCGACTCCCGACCCCCGATGCAACCTATTGCCAGGCGCTCGTTTCGGTCTCGTGCGGCTGCCGGGCGGTCCGCAAAAGCTCAATTAGAGCTTGTAATTGGGAGCCGTTCAGGTGGGAGAGCTGCTTTTGGTGGCACTCACGGACCGGTTGGTCCAACGACTTGAGCAATCCCAGCCCCGCATCGGTGATGGCGATTTGCACGACGCGGCGATTCGCTGCGACTCGCTGCCGGGCCACGAGGCCGCGCTGCTCCAGGCGATCGATTAGCCGCGTGATGTCCGGGGCATGCGAAACCAATCGGCTGGCCAACGCCAGCGTCGGCAGTCCCGCCGGATGTTCTGAGCGCAAGAGTCGCAGAGCATTATATTGCTGAGCAGTTAGATCATGCTGGGCAAAGAGCTGGTCCTCGACCATGCGCAGCCGGTCGTAGGTCCGCCAGAGGTTGAGATAACACTCCTGCTGGGGCGAATCGAAGCGCCGGCTCGGTCGCTTGGGGACGGATTTGGCAGGCGCCGATTTAGCAGTCGCGGGGGGCATACCAGCAGTTTACTTGGTCAAACAACCATTGGCGAGACAAGCAAATTGTCTGGTTCCCTTCCCCGGTAGCCGCTTGGCATCCTAGAATTGGGCAAAAGGAAATTTGGAGCGTCTGTAATGGCTTCCGCACCTATTTTTGTTCTGGTCGATGACAAGCACATCCCGGTATATCGCATTATGTGGGTCGCGGACGTGCCCCACTTCTGCGGCGATGACGAATGCCAATGCGAAGGGGATTATGAAATCCGCCTGGAGCAAGACGAATCGCTGTGGGCCTCGCGGCTGGAGCGCGACAATGTGCTGAAAGCGGTCGAAGCCTGGTACAACGGCGAACGCGAGGGCGGGCATTTCACGGATGAGCCGTGATGCCTGCAAGCACTTGAAAGTGCAGTGATAGTTTAGTTGGCGAGCGAATCGAACAGCGGTGTATCGCTTTTGGCCGCCGCAGCTTCTTTGAGCTCCCGGTCGAGCTTTGCAGGATCGCCGACGGGATGAAGCGTTAGTTCCTGACAGGCATCGGTGGAATGAATGATTTCGGCAATGCGGCTGGAATCGGTGAGCGATGGATCTAACCAGGGTGCGTAGTCTGAGGGTTCGACGATCACGGGCATTCGCTCGTGCAGCTCGGAGCAGATTTCATTGGCCGTCGTCGTCAGGATCGTACACGACTCAAGCGAAGTGGGGCTGGATCGGTCCGGGCCGCGCCACGATTCCCACAATCCAGCAAAAGCAAACGGCTGACTGCCGGGGAGCTCGAATAGGTGAGGGACTTTGTGGGGGCCCTCTTTTTTCCACTCGTAGAAGCCGTCGGCCAGAATGAGGCACCGACGCCGCGAGAAAGCCTCGCGGAAGGATGGCTTTTCAGCGGCCGTTTCGCAGCGGGCATTGAACATTTTGGCGGCCGATTTGCTGTCTTTCGCCCAACTGGGCACCAAACCCCAGTGCAGCATCGCCAACTGGCGTTTCGCCATAGTTGGCGACGTGCGGACGACCGCCACGGCTTGAGTGGGCGCAATATTGTAGCGCGGCGTGAAATCGGCGGGTTTGTGCGGACCTAAGTCGAATAAGAACTGCTCAGCCAGCACTGGCAGCGGTGTTCGGAGCGTAAAGCGGCCGCACATGATAGCGGTGCAGGAAAAAAACTTGCGTGAAAGTGAAAAAAAGTGTTCTCAGCAGCCATCGCGTGTGCTTACAATACCGGCCGAGAACAGAGGAAGCGTCTGGCCGGCCGGATTCATTATACCGCGTTCTGCGGCACCGACTTGGTTAGACGATTTTGTGTTGTTAGCAGCACTTGGATACCGCCTTTCGGCGGGCGCGCGTGCGGCGGCCGGTGGGCCACGTGCGTGCTTAATCCATTCCTCCCGTTCTTGCCGCGCTCGCTGTCGTTCGCGCGCGGCCCATCGTCGAACAATTGGGGAGGCGAGGATGGAAACCGTTCTAGAATCCGTGATTCCGCGGAATGAGGTTCCAGTAGGTGTGACGTGTGGGAACGGCTGTGCGACAGACCTGGCAACTCTGGAGCAAGCGGCCGCTCAAGAATTGGTCGTCCTGTTCAAGCTGCTGGCGGATGAAACGCGGCTGCGGATTTTGCATTACTTGATGCAGAAGCCGGAGCTGAACGTGCGAACGTTCGTCGGCTTGCTGGGGCAAACCCAGCCGGCGGTGAGCCATCATTTGGCGCTGTTGCGGGAGGCGGGTGTGCTGCAATGCCGCCGCGACGGCAAGCACAATTTTTATCGGCTCGCCGCCAAGCGCTGTCAGGCATTTTTAGACATGGCGTTTACTACTGCGATTGATGACGAGCGTTGTTGACCACGGGCCGTGATTGAATGCGGCGGCGGGCCATTTGGCAATATTCCGCAACGCAGTCGATGCCGAGGTAACTACGGCCGAGCCGCTGCGCAACCAGCGGGACGGTCCCGCTGCCGACGAATGGATCGAGAACCGCGCCGCTGGCGGGGCAGCCGGCGCGCATGCAGGTCTCGACGAGGGATTCCGGAAAAACGGCGAAGTGCGCGTCGCGGAATTTCGATAGCGGTATGGACCAGACGGTGCGTTTGTTGCGGCCGAGCGGATGAAACGCCTGGTCCCAGCGGCCGTCGTGCAGATTGTTGCTGCCGCCATTTTTGCCGCTTTCGGGCGTGCCGCCGCGAATGCCAAAGTGCCGGCGGCCGCCGCGCATGCGGCTGTTTTCGCTGAAGGTCACGTGCGGCTCACGAATGGAGTCGGCATCGTAGTAGTAGTCCTTGGATTTCGTGAAGAAGAAAACGTATTCGTGATCGATGGTGGGACGCGACTTGGCTGACGAGGGCATGGCGTTGGGTTTGTGCCAGATGCAGTCGGCTCGGAGAATCCAACCGTCGTCGATAAGCGCGAGGGCGACGCGCCAGGGCAAGCCGAGTTGCGCGCCGTCGTCATATTTGTCGCCGATGACGATCCACAATGAGCCTGTCGATTTCATTACGCGGCGGCATTCGCCGAAGATTGAAGTCAGGCGGTCGATATATTCCTGCGGCGATTGTTCGCGGCCGATTTGCTCGCTCTTGCCGCGATAATCGCGCTGGCGCCAATAGGGCGGGCTGGTGATGATGCAATCGACAAGATTGGCGGGCCAGGTTTTGAGGACGGTGAGATTATCGCCGTGAATGATTTGGTTGAGGGGGAGTTTTTTGGGAGTGGCGGTCCGTGCCATTGGATGTTCCTAAGCCGAATTTTCTATCCCTCAGGGGCTCGTCACGCGGAGCGTGACGGCTACGATGCCCAAACCTGAACGAGCTCGACGAGGTGCTCAACAGCGGCAGTCATTTCTTCGAGGCAGGTCCATTCCAGCGGCGAATGCGGATTGTGCTCGCCGGTGGAGAGATTGGGCGTCGCCAGGCCGCGTTCGGTAAGCTGCGAGCCGTCGGTGCCGCCGCGAACGATCGTCAATTTGCAATCGCGCTTCAAGCGGCGGAAGGCTTCTTGTGCAAAAGCGACGGCGCGCGGCTCTTTTGCCAGCCCGTCGCGCATGTTGCGGTATTGCTTAGTGATTTGCACGTCGATCTGGCAGCCGGGAATTTTGGCGACAACCTCGCGGGCGGCTTTGCGGAGCAAGTCGGCCTTGCTCTCCAATTGCGCCGTTTCAAAATCGCGGAGGAGCACTTTGATTTTGACGGCCGCCACGCCGCCTTCGATCGTGTAGGCATGCAGAAAACCGTCGCGGCCGTCGGTGGTTTCAGGTGAGAATTCAACTTTGGGCAAGCTCTCGATAAAAATGGCTGCGGCACGAATGGCGTTGACCATCCGCCCTTTGGCGATCGACGGATGAATGTTCACTCCGCGGATCGTGACGGTCGCGAGGTCGGCGGAAAAGGTCTCGATGTCGATTTCGCCGGCACCTTGGCCATCGAGCGTATAGCAGACCGTCGCGCCGAGCTTGTTGAGATCGACATGATCGATTCCGTGGCCGATTTCCTCGTCGCAGGTGAACAGGATTTTGACGGGGCCGTGCGAGAGCGGCGGGTGTTCGACCAGCGTGTGCGCTAACTCCATAATGACGGCAACGCCAGCTTTGTCATCGGCACCCAGCAGCGTCGTGCCGTCGGTGGTGATGATGGTTTTGCCGTGCAGCCCGCTTAGTTCCGGGTTTTCAGCGACGCGGATCACCTTGGTTGAGTCGCCGGCCAGCGGAATGTCGCCGCCGGAGTAGTTGCGGATGACGTGCGGCTTGACGTTCTTTCCCGTTGTCTCCGGTGATGTATCGACGTGGGCGTTGAAAGCAACCACGGGCAGCGGCCTGTCGGATTTCGGCTTGGCCGTCGCGGGAATTGTGGCCCAAACGAGGCCGTGCTTGTCGTGCTCGACGTCTTTGAGACCCATTTCCCGCAGCTCGTCGGCCAGCAGCTTGCCTAGCGTGAGTTGTCCCGGCGAGCTGGGGTAGCTTTTCGCCGTTTCATCGGCGGTGGTGTCGATTTGCACGTACCGCAGAAAGCGGCCGAGCAGGCGGGCATGGTTGATCGGAGACAAAGTGAGTGGTGAGTCGGTGAGTGGTGGCGGGCGGTTCTGATTAATCACTACACTACTGCATTCATTCATTACTCACCACTCACCTTCCTACGTACTCACGGCCAGCCATGTCCAAACCCGCCGTCCGCTACCTAGTTTTTGATATTGAAAGCGTTGCGGATGGTGAGCTGGTCTCCAAAATTCGATATCCAGGCCAAGGGTTGTCAGCCGCGGATGCCGTGCGGCGCTATCGTGATGAATTAATTGCGAAATATGAAACAGATTTCATTCCGTACACGTTTCAGGTGCCGGTTTCGGTGGTCGTGGCCAAAGTCGCGGCGGATTTCAGTTTGATTGACATCGTGGCACTTGATGAACCGCAGTTTCGGTCGCACGTGATCACGGAACACTTCTGGCGAGGTTGGGAGGCCTATCGCAAGCCGACGCTGGTGAGTTTCAATGGGCGGACATTCGATCTGCCGCTATTGGAATTGGCTGCGTTTCGTTATGGCATTAGTGCTGCGGCGTGGTTTAGTTGTTCTGGCAAGACGTATGAGCAGCCCCGGAATCGCTACAACACCGAGTGCCACCTGGATTTGCATGATGTGCTGACAAATTTTGGCGCGTCGCGATTCAACGGGGGCTTGAACCTGGTCGCCAATCTGCTGGGCAAGCCGGGCAAGATGGAGGTGCAGGGGCACATGGTGCAGGACCTGTGGAACGAGGGCAAAGTGGCCGAGATCAATGACTATTGTCGCTGCGACGTGCTCGATACGTATTTTGCGTTCCTGCGGACGATGGTCATGCTCGGCAGTCTGAAGCTCGATGACGAGCAACGGTTGGTCGGGGAAGTCAACGAGTATTTGACGCAGCGGGCCACCACGGTGCCGGCTTACGCGAATTATCTGAAGCAATGGGGCGACTGGGTCAGCCCGTGGCAGGCTGCAGAAGCGCCCGCGACGGCTCAGTGAGCGGGAAAAAGCCGATTCCGCAACCGGAAAAGCTCGTCAAAATGACAGCCGCAATTCGGGCCAATTTTATCAGCACTGAACCAAGACGGCTCGACGAAGAGCATTGCCGGCTGATCGAGTGGATGCTGCCCGGCCAGTCGCTGGAGCAGGCGTCGCTCACGGCGGGAGAGCTTATGGGCTTTGCAGAGATCGATGAACAATTGCCAGGGCGAGTTGCTATTGCGCTCGCGCTGGGCCGAGAAGTATTTCGTAATGGTCCACAAGCAGACAATGATCGCTAGTGCGACCGCCGCGATCGAGGCGACAGCTGCCCAGCCGAACGACCAGTCGCCGGGTCGAGGTGGCTTGGCAGCCAGGGCCGCGGCGGCAGTCAACAATGCAAAATGAGTCATTGCAATACCTCGTCTGGCGCCTGAGTCCGAGGAGCAAACACTGCAGCGGGCGGGGCGGGCGGGGCGGTATGCCGATCGGCCATTGGGACGGTGTCGCGGCTGGTATCCGCGGCCAATTTGACCGTGTCGCGACGCGTTAGATCAGCCAGCGATGATTCAGCGGCTTCGCGAACGAGCGGATGGCCGTCCAGCAGGGAGTCTCGCAAGGCGTCGCGAGTGACTCGGCTGTCGTGCGTTGCGAGGGCGCGAATTGCTTCGATTCGCAAATACTGGTCTTCATCGGTTAGAAGAGCCGCGATTTGGGTGTGCAACTCGTCCACGGCGTTCAAAGCGAGCGCCAACTCGATCGCTCGCTGCTTCTTGCCCCGCGTTTTGGAAGTCAATTCGCCGCGGATGCGTTCCACCGCTTGCGGATCGACGCGCCGCACCAGGGCCCCCGAGGCCGTTTGCGCCTCCGGGCTTAGCTGATCGAAAATGGATGAAAAATGGTCGAACGTGAACTCGTTCAAGCTGCTGACAGCCGCGTCTCGTTCTTCCCGATGTGGGCTGTCGAGCAATTCAGTGAGCCGCTGAATGGCACCGGGAATGTTTCGGTCGCGCAATTGTCGTGCGGCGGCCGCCCGGACCTGTGGATCGTCGTCCTGCATTAGTTGAACAGTCAGTTTGGCGGCCACTGGCCCGGTGAATTTGGCTAGCGACTGCGCCGCGAGACGACGGGCCTCCAATTTGCCGTGACGAGCCAAGTAAACCAATACATCGAGCGCTTGCTCACGAGGCAAACCGGATTCGACGGCGAGACGGACGGCACCCGGCTGTTCGTTCTCCCGCAAGCCGTCGAGTAGGCTGACATGTTCTCGCAACCAGGGAATCGAAATGATCCGGCGGAGATTGATTAATTCCGTCGGCGTGGGACCGGCAGCGAGCTTTCTGGTCAACTGACGGATGAAGGCCAAATCGGCGCGGCGGGCCATGATTTCAATGGCCGAGTGCGGCGCATGGTGATGGTCCAAGTACGAGAGCAGCAAGGCTTCAATCACCGGTCGTGTGCTGGTGAGCACGATCTCCGTCAAAAGTTGATGCGATGGGTCGGTCAGCGATTGCAGGACGCGCATCAGCACGGCGTTGTCGCGGTTGGCCAATAACAGCAGCGCCTCGCAGAGTTTTTTTGCGTGCGGACAGGCGGTGTGCTCGATAGCGTTTTCCAGCGCTGGAATGATCTGAGCTCGCTGTAATTGTGGATCGCGCCTCGATCGATAATCGCGGGGCGCGGCCAGCTCTTCGGCCAATTGCTCGGCTAGCTCGAGCACGGCCGTTGCTGCGATTGCCGCCGATCGATGGCTGCGGTCGATGGCGGCAGTCGCCAAATGTGGGACGGCTTCATAGTCGCGCGTGAACACAGCGGCGGAACAGGCGATGTCAAACAGCGCCGGCTCGCCGTTGACGATGGCGGCTCGAATGGCACGAAAAAGCCAGCCCGGTCGATCGGCGATTTGCTGTTTCCATCGCTCGGACAACTCGGGCCAGCGGCGTAGCAGCACCAGCTCGGCGGTATGACTTTTCCGTTCGAGAATCGCGGTTAAGGCCTCATCGCGAACCTCGCGGTGCGACGAATCGAGCGCCGCGATGAGCACCGATGTCGCGGATTCGTTGTCGGTGTTTGCCAGCAGGCGGAAGGTTGTGGCCAGGGCAGTCATGCTCCGCTCCTATACCTGGAAACGTACGCTATTTGCAGTGGGTCTGACTGAACGGGAAGCCGCAGAATGGCCGGCCCCAAGGCGTGTTGCGGCGTCCTGGTCTTTTGTGGCCGATTGTGCCGAATGCGCCAGGGCGTCCCGTCCCAATCTGGGACGAGGTGGGCGGCGGAGCTGGAATTTATCAATGCAGCTCGTTTGGGTGGGGAAACTCGGTATGCCTATGCATGCGTTTTTGTTTTTTTGCCGGGGTGCATATTGCGGAAGGTGTTGGAGCGAAACGGGTTTTGATACATTTGTATAGTGACGCTTATGCATGTTATGCATGAGGCCGTTCGGGAGGATTTTTTTGGTTTTTGCCGCAAGGGTCTCAGGGAGGGGCACGTTTGCGCAAGGGGACAGATGTATAGATGCGCGAGGGCTTTGCCTCAATACGGGCCTCTTGCCTCAAAACCCAGCCGTCTGCCTCAAAACCCACTGGGAGGCGGCCGTGATTTCTAGGGCATGCTTCTATCGGGTGGGCGTGGTATTTTCTTGCCAATGCCACTGCCAAAGCCATCGTTTGATTTTGCTGTGTGGGGTGTCGTCTGGAAAGACCTCAAATTGGCGTTTCGCGACAAACTTCGCTTGGGCGTGGAGGGACCTATTTCTTTCCTCATCGCCTATATGATTCTCGCGCAATTTGGAAGCGCGGACGCAGCGTGGGATTTGACGCTTGAGAAGGCGCTCGCTGTGCCACTCGGCCTATTCATCCTAATGGTCATACACGGCCTTTGGAGCTGGGCGACGGCTCCGCGACGGGTTTATTACGCCCAGCAGGCTGAACTCGTATCCGCGGAGAACCAGCTACGTGATATGCGAGAGAATGCGGACACCGTGTTAAAGGGTCAAATTCTGTCGTTGCAAAACGACAATGAACGAACCAAGCAAGAAAATGCGGCCCTTACTAAACAGTTAAAAACACAAAAAGAGGAAGCCCGACTGCACTATGCACAAGAGCTAGATAAAGAACGCTCCAGACTTCAGAAGCAGCGTACTCCAATCTTGTCAGCCAATGAGAAGGCGGCTCAGGAACTAGCGTCCGAGCCGCCGGAGCTTGCGATGGCTCGACTGGAAACATCAAAAAGCAAACTAAACGAACATGCGAAGCGCGGACGCAGCGACGTACGCACGGGCGAGGATTTGAAGCTATGGCTATCTTCCGCAAAAAAACTACTTGAGGGTTATGTTCCCAAGCAAGCCTGGAGGTTCCAGGGAATTGTCTGCAGCGGAGAGAAGCCTCTTACTTCACACGAGCGACGTGCGTTAAATGATGCAGTCACGTTGCTGGAGGTTTTGCAGGGAACCATAAAAATAGTGGATTTGACTAAGTAATCATTCAGCGCGAACCGGACAGCCGATCCAGCGTCTATATCGCCATGAACGCCATTTCTGGCAGATAAAAGCGGCTTGCTCTAATTGCGCATCGTCTCGCGCTTAGCCGCCCTATTGAGCCTATCCCGCATCCAGGCTGCAAGCAGCTTCTCGGCCTTATCTGCGGCTTTCTGCCACGCGGACTTTTCTGCGGGCATTAAACGCAGCTCTAGCCGGTCCGTTGCCAGCTCGTCTGGGTCTTTAGGCGGTCGCCCTCGTTTTTTAGCCATGCCGCGATTGTACGGACAATTATTTTGAGGTCAAGCGATGTCAGTGCTTGACAGTGCGAATAAATGCCCGTACAATAAATCGCATGACAAGCGGGGAAAAAACAATGACGAACGAACGTGAGCAACGTGGTGCTTTGATCGCGGCGACGTGCAAGCTGGTTCGGAAAGGCAATGTATGGCTGGTTCCATCGCAGTCTCGGAAGGGCAAATACACCGTTTGCCCGGACAAGGAAACTCCTCATTGCACGTGCGCCGATCACGAAACGCGCGCGTGCGAGTGCAAGCACATTTACGCAGTACGATTTGTGATTCAACGGGAACTATTCGACGACGGGACAATTCAGGAAACTGCCACGGTGACGGTCGCGCACACGGTGCGCAAAACCTACAAGCAGGATTGGCCAGCGTACAACGCTGCCCAAAAGTGCGAGAAGCAGCGTTTCCAGGTAATGCTTCACGATCTCTGCCAGTCAATTCCAGAGCCGCCAGCAAATCCCCAAGGCGGCCGTCCATCGGTCCCGATTCGCGATGCGATATTCTCGGCGTGCTTCAAGGTCTATAGCACGGTGAGCGGTCGCCGGTTCACGACCGATCTGCAAGCTGCATTAGACAGCGGCCATATCGGGCGAGCGCCATCGTACAACACTCTGTTTCGCGTTTTCGAGTCGCCGGAGACGTTCGATATTTTGCGGGCGCTGGTGACGGTCTCGGCCTCGCCTCTCAAGGCAATTGAATCCAACTTCGCTTGCGATTCATCCGGCTTTACCGGTTGCCGTTACGACCGCTGGATTGAACACAAATATGGCAGCCCGATGAAAAAAGTGTTGCGAACGTGGGTCAAAACACACGTAATGGTAGGCGTCAAAACGAACATCGTTACCGCTGTCGAGATTTTCGACAAAGACGCGAACGACGGCGTGCAACTACCGAAGTTGCTCAATACGACTACCAAGCAGTTCACGGTCAAAGAACTGTCGGCTGACTTGGCTTATTCATTTGAGAAAAACCTATGGGCCGTCGATGCTGTCGGTGCTGCCCCGCTCATTCCGTTCAAATCAAACGCCTCGCCAGCGAAGGGCGGGCTATGGGCTAAAATGTTTCATTACTTCCAAATCCACCGCGAAGAATTCCTATCGCGGTATCATCAAAGGTCGAACGTGGAAAGCACGTTCTCGATGATTAAGCGGAAGTTTGGCGACAGCGTGCGGAGCAAGACGGACGTTGCCATGAAAAATGAAGTATTGGCCAAGCTGGTTTGCCACAACATTTGTTGCGTCAATCAGGAAGCGTTTGAACTCGGAATTGATCCGGGTTTTGGGGCAGAAACGCCAGTTGCCTCAATACCTACCGCTGGCTGATACTTATGAGGCAAAGCCGATGCGCGAGGCGGGCGGGTTATTGGCGCTGTCAAGCCTCAATTTTGTTGGGGGGACATGTCGGCTAAGGTTTCGGCTCAAGTCGATGGTAGAATGCCCCTGCTGGGAAATCGGTGGGGTTTTTCATGTCCTAGAATGTTGGCGCATGAATTCCAAGGATGACCACTGGAAGTCGCTGAAAGAACGGTTGCCAATCGGAAGCCGGGTTTGGTGCAGGGTTGTTTTGCATCGGCATTATGGCGTCCACACTGCCATAGAAGGCATTGAATTCGAGGGCCTGATTCAGATTACCGACTTCAAGGACGCCAGCCGCATGACTCCCGCAGAGTACCCGCCGCTGGGTTCTGAGCTTGAGGCAGTCGTGCTCGGATTCAAAGAAAGAGGAATGCAAATATGGCTGGGCATAAAGCCAAGCCAACTTTCGAAATCGGAAGTTACCTAGGAGCCGCGGCGCTTGATTTTCAAGACATTCGACCGGAAACTACAGTTTGAGACATGCAAACACTGTCCTCGATGGTCACGCTATGCTTTCCGCGCCTGAGATTCTGAATCGCGAGTTTTTGGAAGTTCGCTGCAAGATTTTGGAACTGGCGGCGGCGTTCGATCGATTGGAGCGGTCGGAAGGGTCGGTGGCGACTGATCCGCGGCTGGCTAAGGTGCGTGAAGCGCTCAATGTGATCCTGGAGCAAGGGGGCGACCGCGCGGAGCAGGTGCAGATGATTTTTTCGCGCGAGTATGATGATGAGTGGCAGGAGAAGTTTAAGGTTGGGCCGCGGTGAAGGCGAAACGTCTACACAGCTCAGGCGGGCGCGCCGGTGCGGACGACAGCTAAGCGCGCGTAAGAGAACGAAACGGGCGCTCGTGGCATTGCAGGATTACCGGGAGGCTTACGCCTCCCGCTCGCCGTTTTGTTCGACGATCTAAAACTGATAGATGGCGTCGAGGCCGAAGAGGAATTGGTTGCGGCTGGTGTTGTCGTTGAAGGCCTGATTGGGCGGGAAGCCGGGAAATCCTGGGGCGAGAAATCCGCTTTTGGCGGTGGTCCAGTCGTAGCGCAGCTCGCCTCGCAGCAGGAAGCTGTTGTTGGGCCGATAATTCAGGCCGAGGGAGGTCTCGTAAAAACTGCCGGGAAAGCGAAAAAAGGCGTCGGTGTTTCCGGGTCGAAGTCCGGTGACTTGATAGCCTTGCGGATCGTCGAACCATTCGACCCGTGCGCCGGCCGTCCAGCAGGAGTTGATTTGGTAAAAGAGATATTGGTTGAGGCCGTACCAACTCGCACGCCGCGAACCCGTCGCGTTGAAACCCAGAGTGTCTTGCTGCACACCCAAGCTGTGGTGCAGCACATATGACCAGCGGCTGCTCAGATTGCGATTCCACACGACGGAGTACATGGTGCGGTTGGAGGTTGGGCCGATGCCGGGGACGTTGAAGTCGTAATCGTTGCCCGAAACGACCGAGAATGACAGACTGCCGCGGCCGGGATTGACGTAGGTCAGGCCGCCGAGGAACTGGGGGCCGCCGCGGAAGTTGAATTCGTTCCAGCCGGAGACGACGCCGGCGTTCCAGGTCCAATTGTCATTCAGGCTGCGGCTGGCGAGGGCGCCGGTGTGCGTGAACGGCTGGCCGTACTGGAGCGCGTACGAGTGGGTGTAGAAGAAGTTGCCGACGGCGGGGATCGTTTCGTAGCCCAGAATGGTATAGAAGTGGCCCCACTTGATCCGCAGATCGTTGTAATCGGTCTCGGCATACAACTGCGGCATCGAATAGCCGTAGAGAAAATCACGATCCGTATTCCAGCGGGGAATGTTGCCAAACGTGCGGCCATCGAGGCCGGCCGCGGTCGTGAAGAAGGAGTCGCTGCCGAAGAAGAAATCGATCTGGCCGCCGATGAACAAGCCGGAATTCTGGCTCAAGTCGGTTGTCCGCCGCAGGACGCCGTAAACCTGGTTCAGTTGGCCGTTGTCGCGGTCGGCAAACGTCACGGGGCCGTTGAAGTGTGTCGCCGGGTTGAAACTGTTGGCCATGATGCCGCCGTTGACCCAGCCGGAGAAAATCGTGCTCGGATCATTGAGCGGACTGTAGCGGCCATAGAGGCGTTGGGTGAAATAGTCGTAGCTGCAGCAGCAGTCGCAATCGCAGCAGGAGCAGCCGTTGCCAGCTGAAGCGGAGCAGCAACAGTCGTTGCCGCAGCAATCGCAGGCGCAGGACGAAATGGCGCCGCAGCTTGCTTCGCGCGTCGAGGCAGCAATTTCGCCGCTGCTGTCCGCAAACACAGCGGGAGCGGTAACCGGCTCCCCGATCGTTTGTGCCAGGCTTGGCGAGTTGCCAAAAGCCAGGAAGCCTAGCAGGCTGCCGACCACAGTGATGGTAATTGCCGCCTGAAGGCGATTCGCAGAGCGATCCATGCTCCAGGCTCCAATCCTTTGAAGAAGGCGGGAAATCCGGGCATGAATCCATTCATGCCCAGGGCGACGCTGTTTTTTAAATCGGAGAAACACTAACCCGAAGCGTAAGCGAGGGACTGCCTGACTTGCGAAAATCCCTCGCTTACGCTTCGGGTTGGTATGCCTTGCTCCTATTGAAACTGGGCGTCGCCCCCATCAATGCCGTGCCACCTGTGCGCAGTGACCTGAGAGGCGACACGCGTTAGAGACGCCGCTGCCCACGGTCGTTGCGTCGGTACCGCAAAAAGGCTATCGACCGCGTGCTTTCCCCCTGTTCATTAGGAATTGCAATATCGTTAGAGTCGATTGGAACGGTTTGCGTAGGCGGAAAAACTTAACATTCGAGACCATTCCACGAGTGGTAAAGATTTCCGGTTAGGGAAAGGCCGGTGTGCGGCGGGCACAGCAGAGAACGGGACGCTTACGCATGCCAGAACTGGCGATGGACAACCGATTTGCGGGTCAAGCCGGCGAAGGGCCTCGCCGGCCTACATTCAAGAATTGCGTGGTCCTGCGCGGGCAATTTGATTGCTTGCTGCCGGGACGACGCTGTAGGACAATGGATTTAGAACTTCCCAAACGAAGAATTACGAGCGTTCTGAGTGGAGAGTTACCGGGAAGCTTACGCCTCCCGCTCGCCATTTTGTCAAGAGTTGCTACATGGACTACATCGATCCACATATCCACATGGTGTCGCGGATTACCGACGACTATGAGACGCTGGCGCGGATGGGCTGCGTGGCGATGAGCGAGCCGGCGTTTTGGGCCGGTTTCGATCGCTGCTCGGTCGATGGATTTCGCGATTATTTTCGCCAGCTCACGGAGATCGAGCCGAAGCGAGCCGCTCAATTCGGCATTCAGCATTTCTGCTGGCTGTGCATCAACGCGAAAGAGGCGGAGAACGTCAGCCTGTCGCGGGAAGTGATCGCGATGATTCCGGAGTTTTTGGATAAGCCGAACGTGCTGGGCATTGGTGAGATTGGGCTTAACAA
The DNA here is from genome assembly GCA_036496265.1 of Pirellulaceae bacterium. Classification (GTDB taxonomy): domain Bacteria; phylum Planctomycetota; class Planctomycetia; order Pirellulales; family Pirellulaceae; genus CAYLLN01. Next base: position 20,109 of record DASXLL010000071.1, read on the forward strand.
AAACACGCGGAACGAGGCGACGGTGTTTGTGGAGCATCTGGAGCTGGCGGTCAAATACGACCAGCAGATTTTGATTCACACGCCGCACTTAGAAGACAAATATCAGGGCACGCGGATGATCCTCGACATGCTGTGTGACGACAGCCGGCTCGATCATAGCCGCGTGCTGGTCGATCACGTCGAGGAGCATACGGTGCGGCACGTGCTGGATGAGGGTTTTTGGGCGGGGATGACGCTGTATCCGACGACGAAGTGCACGCCGCAGCGGGCTTGCGACATTATTGAGATGTATGGGCCAGATCGGCTGCTGGTGAATTCAGCCGGGGACTGGGGACCGAGCAAACCGACGGCCGTGCCGGACTTCATTATCGAAATGCGACGACGCCGGCATCCGGAAAGTGTGATTCGGAAGGTTGTCTTTGAAAATCCGATTGCGTTTTTCAGCCAGAGCCAGAACTTTTCGTTTCGGGCGAGGGAGATGGCGGAGGAAAATGCCGATCGGCCGGTAGCAGCGAAGACCTCATAGTGGCAGAGAGATCGCGAAAACGCGAAGGAGCGCAAGCCAGAAAGTACAATCGACGATGTGGCAACGTGGGCATCTCGCTTCGCGATTTCGCGCTTTCGAACTTTCGCGATAACAAGTGGTTGGAATGGCCGTTCTTGATCGCGGCGCGGCGTTGGGCATACGCGCGAAGATTGTCGCTGCTTGGTGTTATTTGGTCGCTTTGACGCGCTTCCAATAGATCAGGCGGGGAGGGATCGCCTTCGAGCATGCCCCAGACTTCGACGAACGATTCGTCATCGGCACGATAGATATATGAGCTTGTCTCGAATTGCTGCTCGCCTTTGGCGGGTCCCGCAGTGACAAGCAGGTTGAAAAACGAATGGACGCGAACGGGCCCGCGTTTTTCCACTTTGATTGTCGAGGTATGGGACTCGATGACGTTGTTCACGTCGTCGTATGTCGTGACGACGGATTGATCCCCGACGACTTCCTTGATCACCTTGAATTGCGTGCCGGCGGTGTTGGCAAAGGTCCGCTCGTAGCGGCCTTCGAGTCGCTTGAGCTCGTCGGCGTTGTCGTCGGCGGCGCTAGGTTGGGATAGCACCAGCAGGCAGGCGAGAAGTGTCAAGGCAGTTTGAATGGTTCGCATTGAATCCGAGCCTCCTTCATTCGGGACTGATTGCTCAGAATAAGCTTCTGCGATCGCATTGAAAATCGCGATGTCTCATTTTTTTGCGGCGGCATCGCTGCCTACCCGCGTGCCATGTACGAAGTGTTCGGCAGTCAGTACAAAGTACGCCGATATGCTGGGCCTCTTTGTTGATTAGGAGCAGATGTGGCTGAAACGCGATTTGACGTTTTGTGCATCGGGAATGCCATTGTCGATGTGCTGGCGCGGGTGGAGGATTCGCTCCTCGCGCGACATGCGTTGACGAAGGGCATGATGCGGCTGATCGATGAGGAGACGGCGGAGAAACTGTACGGCGACATGGGACCGGCTGTGGAGATTTCTGGGGGGTCGGCCGGGAACACGGCAGCGGGGATTGCGTCGCTCGGCGGTCGGGCGGCGTATTTGGGCAAGGTCAAGAATGATCAGCTCGGGGCAGTATTCACTCACGATTTGCGGGCGCAGGGGGTGAGTTTCGAATCGGTACATGCCAACTCGGGGCCGGCGACGGCGCGGAGTTTCATTTTGGTGACGCCGGACGGCGAGCGGACGATGAACACGTATCTGGGCGCGTGCGGGAATTTTACAACCGCCGATGTGGATGCTGAAATTGTGGCCAGCTCTAAGGTCACGTATTTGGAAGGCTATTTGTGGGACCGGCCAGAAGCGAAGGAAGCTTTTCAGATGGCGGCGGAGATGGCCCGCAAGGCGGGCCGAAAAACGGCGATCACGTTATCCGATTCCTTTTGCGTCGATCGCCATCGCGACAGTTTTTTGGAGCTGATTTGCAAGCACATTGACATTGTCTTTGCCAACGAGAGCGAGATTTGCGCGTTGTATCAGACGCCTGATTTTGAAGCGGCACGGGAGGCGGCGCGAGCCGATTGCGCGATCGCTGTGCTCACTCGCTCGGAGCAAGGATCAGTGATTGTGCAGGGCGAGGCGACATGGAAGGTGCCGGCGAGTCGCGTCGCGAAGGTGGTCGATGCGACGGGCGCCGGCGACCTGTTCGCGGCGGGCTTTTTGCACGGGCTGACGACCGGCCGGCCGCTCGACCATTGTGCCCGGTTGGGGGCATTGGCTGCCGCGGAAGTGATTTCGCACCTGGGCGCGCGGCCGGAGGTGAAACTGGCGGAGCACGCGAGAAGCGCGGGGTTGCTTTAAAGCGCTTTAGAGATGGTGGGCACAGCCCACCCTACATTACGTACATGGTCTTGACCTGCTGGGTCTGGTTTTGATAACCAGCGCGTGAGATTGTCGGTCTGCTAGCACGGAGGCTGCGATGTGTGGGCTTTTCGCTGGGCTGAGGCATGGTTTGATGGTTTTGGCGACTTTTTTCATGGCGGCGCAGTCGTTTGCGCAAGCGCCACCGGTCGTCGTTCCCGCAGAAGCTCCGGCTGAGCCAGAAGTAAAAATGACCGACGTGGCGACGATTGAGCAACTGGTGGGCAAAGACTTCGCCAAGGCAGCGGAAATCGTCCGCGATGTTTGGGATTTCGAAATTGTCCGCAAACCTCCGGTAACCGTCGGCACGTTAGCGGGTGGGATCGTGCTCCTTTGTCTGTCTTACCTTGCTTCGAGCATGGTGAGCCGTTGGGTCGCTCGA
>DASXLL010000072.1:0-25157 GCA_036496265.1 Pirellulaceae bacterium
TCGGTGACGTTCCGGGCTTGGGATCAGACGAGTGGCTCCGCCGGGACGACCGTCGATGTTTCGACGAACGGCGGGACGACGGCGTATAGCACGGCCACCGCGACCTCGAATATCACGGTGACCAGCGTCAACGATGCGCCGGTGCTGGCTGGGGCCAATAACTTCACGACGATCAGCGAGGATCAGACTAGTAACACGGGTGACCTGGTTTCGACACTGATTAGTGGTCAGGTGAGCGATGTCGATAGTGGAGCCGTCAACGGCATCGCGATGACGGGTCTGACGAGCGGCACGGGGACGTGGCAGTATTCGACGGACAACGGCAGCACGTGGACGGCCGTCGGGAGCGTGAGCGATAGCTCGGCGCTGCTGTTGCGGTCCAGCGACAAGCTGCGGCTGATTCCGGATGGCCAGAACGCCACCAGCGGCTCGGTTACGTTCCGGGCTTGGGACCAGACGAGTGGTTCAAACGGGACGACGGTCGATGTTTCGGCCAATGGCGGCACGACGGCTTACAGCACGGCCACGGCGACCAGCAACATCACGGTCACGAGCGTCAACGACGCGCCGGTGCTGGCTGGGGCCAACAACTTCACAACGATTAGTGAGGATCAGACGGCCAACGGTGGTGACCTGATCTCGACGTTGATCGGCGGTCAGGTGAGCGATGTGGATAGTGGGGCGGTGAATGGCATCGCGGTGACGGGTCTGACGAGCGGCACGGGGACGTGGCAGTATTCGACGGATAATGGCAGCACCTGGACGGCTGTGGGGAGCGTCAGCGACAGCTCGGCGCTCTTACTCCGCTCCACCGACAAGCTGCGGCTGGTTCCCGATGGCCAGAATGCCACCACGGGCAGCGTCACGTTCCGAGCGTGGGACCAGACGAGTGGTTCCGCCGGGACGAACGTCGATGTCAGCACCAACGGAGGCACGACGGCTTATAGCACGGCCACGGCGACCAGCAACATCACGGTGACCGCCGTCAATGACGCCCCCGTGGTCACGGCACCGGCTGCGGCCGTGACGGACGAAAATGTCTCGCTCATGCTGTCAGCCGCGAGAGGAAATGCGATTACCTTGAGCGACTGTGACGTTGGCGGCGGCACCATGACGCTCACATTGAACGTGACGCACGGGACGCTCACGCTCGGCCAGACAACAGGCGTGACGATCACTTCCGGCGCCAATAATTCGGCGACAATGTCAGTCAGTGGCACGTTGGCCAATCTCAACGCCGCCCTCGACGGACTGCAGTATCGCCCGACAACGTATTACTACGGCGGCGACGCCCTCAGCATCGTTCTCAACGACGGCGGCAACACGGGGACCGGCGGCCCGCTTGCGGGCAGCGGAACGGTTGCGATCACGGTCAATCACGTCAACCAGACGCCCCAGGCAAACTCCGCCAGCTTCACGTTGAACAACGACGTGCAACTAGTGGCTGCGGCACCCGGCATTTTGGCGAATTGCACCGACATCGACAACGATCCATTGCAGGCAATTCTCGTCACCAGCCCGGACCACGGCACGCTGGCGATGCAAAGCGATGGTTCATTCGTCTATACGCCGGACGTGAACTTTATCGGAACCGTAACGTTTACGTACAAAGCATTCGACGGTTCTCTCGCCTCGAGCGTGGCCACTGTTCAGATCGTCGTCCAGGCGCATGCCGGCCCGCTGAATTACACAACAATGCCGACAGCCACTACCGTTCAGCAAGGACCCGATAACGAGAATGTCAATTCGCAGTCAACGGCCGTTATCAACCTTGCGACGCAGACGGCGTCCGCTACGACACCGCCAACCGCGGCGGCGCCGACAGAGCACCATCAGGCCGCCACGCACACAATCCAAGCCCAATTGTCAGGGCCAATCACGAATCTCGTCGATCAGTCTGCGGCTGGTCCAGCGGTTCTGGTGATCAAAGACCTGAAGGATGAAGCCGCGCTCCATGGCCACTCGCAACTCCTGGTTATGCCGGCGCAGCAGCAATCGGCAAACGTGCGGACTGAATCGATCGCCGTGCAAATTACGAAATCGCCGGCAGCAACCCCGCTGTCTGCGAAGAGTGCCGAGTCGCGAGGCTCGATAGCCGACCGCGGCGTGGATTCAATCGCCGGATCGGACGAGACCACGTTCCACCAATCACCAATCGAAATAGCGGCCAACTTTGAGCACACGGAATACGTCGATGCGAACAAGCCGAGCGTATCTGTGGAATTGGCTGTTGGCTACGCGCTCGCCGTGTTTAGCGCGGCCCAGTTGACGACGAAGAGCCTGGCTGCCGTGGGATCCAACTTGATTCACTCGCCGGTTTTCCACGCAGCCGGCTTAAACCACCCAGACGAAGCCGAAGACGGCCAGGCCTAGCTGGCGAACGGAATTACGGACGAAACGCGAATAGGTGCGGCATCAGGCAGCCAAAATTCGCTGAACGGCTGCGACGACTTCTACCGGCGGATTCAGCGGCGCGTCGTGCGAAGCGCCGCTGGCTAAATCCTTGATCTGGCAGGTGTTTCCGTCGAATTCGCGTTGGCCGGCGATGATGGCGACGCGAAAGCCGCGACGATCGGCGTAGGCGAGTTGCTGGCCCAGTTTCTTGGGGTCAGAAAATACTTCTACACCGATGCCGGCGTCTCGAAGATGAGCCGCGAGGGTCAAATAGTCGCCGAGACGGTCTTTATCGAAATACGGAATGAAGACGGGCGCCGGCGTGCGCACTTTGTCGATCATCTTAAGTTCTTCGAGTGCCGCCAGCAGCCGGTCGAGGCCCAGCGACGCGCCGATGCCGGGCAATTCCTGCTTGGTGAACAAGCCGGCCAGGTTGTCGTAGCGTCCGCCCGAGCAGATTGAGCCAATGGCCGGCAAATCGTTCAAAAACGTCTCAAAGATCGCGCCCGTGTAATAGTCGAGACCGCGGGCAATGGAAACATCGAGTTGCAATGCGCCCTTGGGAATGCCGCCGGCTTTCGCGCCCGCGAGAATCTGCCGGAGCCGTTCGATGCCTTCCGCGCCTTGCTCATTTCCGGCGACGAGATCGGACAGACTGGAGAGCACGTCGTCGTTGGCTCCGCTTAACTCGGCCAGTTTTAAAACTTGCGCTGCCTGGTCAGCAGTGGCACCGGCGGCAGTGACCATCTCATCAGCGACTTTGTCAGCGCCGATTTTTCCCAGCTTGTCGAGAGCGCGCAGAATCGCCGTGCTCTTGCCGGACAGACCGAGCTTTGCCAACAAGCCGCTCAGTACCGCGCGATTATTGACGCGAATCGTGAACGGCAGGTCGCGGCCAAAAGCGCCGCCGATTTTTCGCAGCAGCTCGTAGATGACGAGAGCCGTTTCGATATCTGCGGCGACTGACCGCGTGCCGATCGTGTCGAAATCGCACTGCATGAACTCGCGATAACGGCCACGCTGCGTGTTTTCGCCGCGCCAGACAGCGCCAATGTGATAGCGCTTGAACGGCAGACCGAGCTCATTGGCGTGTTGGGCTGCGAACCGAGCCAGTGGCACCGTCAGATCGAAGCGCATTCCCACGCGGCGTCCGCCGTGGTCCTCAAACGCATACATCTGACGATCCGTTTCGTCGCTCCCCTTGCCGGAGAGAATCTCGAAATATTCGAGGGCCGGCGTATCGATGGGACTGTAGCCGAACGAGCGATAAACGGCTTGGGCCGTCGAGATAAGCCGCTCGCGCGGAATCATGGTTTCGGGCAAATAGTCTCGAAAACCTTTCAGCGTTCGCGGCTCAATCAGGCTCATGACTCACCAGCTACGTGACAAAAGCTCGATTCTAGCAAGTTGCGCCCGTTTCGGTGAGCGAGAATGACGGGACTGGAATTGCACCAGGGACACGGATTCGGTTCAATAAGTTCAGAGGCACGAAGCGGATTAGAACCCATGGCCAAGCGCGATAATCATTACGAGGCGGCATTTGAGGCGTGGTTGCGGCTGCTGCGCGTGCCGTATGTGGCCGTGGATGAAGCGCATCGCTCGGCGGCGCCGCTGCCGTCGCGCGGGGCGCGGACGATCAAGAGCTTGGATTTCATCGTTTCGCCACCGCATTGCAAGAGGAAAGAGCCGCGGTCGGGTTCGTGGCTGGTGGATATCAAGGGACGGCAGTTTCCGACAGCCGGGAGACAGTATTGGCGGAACTGGTCCACGGCGGACGAGTTGGAGAGCCTGGCCAGTTGGGAGACGCTGTTCGACAATCGTTCGACGGGATTATTGGTGTTTGCTTACAATGTGATTGGCAATCGGGGGCCGCTGCCGGCGGAGGAGTTGTTTGTCTTCCGTGAGCGATTGTATGGATTTGTGGCGATCCGGCTCGATCACTACGCCAGCTTCGCTAAGCCATTGTCGGCTCGCTGGGGAACGGTGAGCATGCCGACGGCTCAATTTCGGGCGCTGGCGCGGTCGGCGCGCGAGTTTTTCGGCGCTAGCTTGCCGCAGAGGGTTGGCCTGCCGCAAGGCGCGGGCGCGGCGTAAGCGAACGAGAGTCGTGATAGCGTGGCTTTTGGCTTCATTTTGGGTGCTATCGATTCCGAAGAGAATAACAGTCGCCTTGAAGGGTCCGATTGCGACGTCTAGGATTCAAGAGTGACTCGCGGCTGCTCCGGCTGCGTGCGAACGGAAATATCCATGCTCTCCCGCTGCTACCATTTCGGCTGTTCTCGGTGCTGCTGTTGTTTGGGCCGCTGTACGTTGTGCTGCAGTACGCCATGCTCCTGTACCGTGACGCGCTAAGCGCGTCACTGCGGATTCGTTACTGGGTAGCGTCTTTGTACTTTTCTGACTGACACCGGCGCTCGCATCGCGCCGCTGCATTGCTGAAAGCATTGGGGAGAATGATCCATGGCGTCTGACGTACGGCTCAAAGAACAGCTTCCTCGCCTGACTGAGCGGATTGTCGCCGGCTATCAGAACGCGGATTCGATCCATTACCTCGGCCACTGCCCGCTGCCCAACTATCAGGAGATCGTGGGCTGCGTTGAGGATCTCAAGGAGATCCTGTATCCCGGCTATCGCCGCCGCGAGGGACTGCACATCGGCAACGTGACGTATCACGTCGGCGATTTGATCGACGGTTTGCACGACAAGCTCACGCGGCAGATCGCCCGTGCCTTGCAGCACGAAGACCGCGTCGTGACGAAGGTCAACGCCTGCGAGAACCAGGAAGATTACGAAGCCAAGGGACAGGCGATGGCGATTGCGTTCCTGGAGCGAATCCCGCACTTGCGCGAGATGCTCGCGACGGACGCTAAGGCCGCTTACGACGGCGATCCGGCGTGCAAGAGCATCGACGAGGTCGTGTTTTGCTATCCGGGCTTTGAGGCCATCACAGTCCATCGCATTTCGCACGAGTTGCGGCGATTGGGCATTCCGTTCATCCCCCGCATGATGAGCGAATGGGCCCACAAAGTGACCGGGATCGATATTCATCCGGGCGCGACAATCGGGAACCACTTTTTCATCGATCACGGCACGGGCGTGGTAATCGGCGAGACGTGCGACATCGGCCACCACGTGAAGATTTATCAAGGCGTTACGCTCGGCGCGCTGAGTTTTGCCACCGATGGCGACGGCAATCTGGTTCGCGGCCACAAGCGACACCCGACAATCGAAGATCGCGTGGTCATCTATGCCAGCGCGACGATTCTGGGCGGCAAGACGGTCGTTGGCCACGATTCGGTGATCGGTTCCAGCGTCTGGCTGACGCATACGGTCGAGCCGCACACGACGGTGACCATGGAGAAGCCGCGGCTGAGAATCCGCGCGGAAGTGCCGGATGAGCTGAAGCCGGAACTGAATTATTCGATCTGAATCGTAGGTTTCTGCCGGCGTACAAGGCGGCTCGCGCCGAAGATGGCGAGCGCAAGCCAGCTGATTGAGCTGATGATTGCGCCGCCGTAAAAGCTCCGCGGCTGATAGCGGAATTCAATCGTTTGCTGGCCGGCGGAAAGCCAGACGCCGCGGAGGACGCGGTTGGTGCGATAGATTGACGTTGGGATAGACTTGCCATCGGTTGTGACCGTGGCGGTCCAACCGGGATAGAAGGCGTCGGCAAGGACGAGCAGGCTCGGTTGTTTGGGATTGGCTGCGATAACGACGCGCTGGGGGCTGTCGTGGACGATTTGGCAGATTTCCCTGTCAGATTGATGATTGTTCGACGCCCATTCCTTTTGAGGATCGTCGGTTTCGACAACGGCTGAGTGGCTAAAGTCGCGAGTCTTTCCCTCCGGAAATAGAACGTTCCGCGCGCGTTCTTGGATCGCTGGCATCCGCAACGGCCGTTTGAGCTCCGGCAACGTTTCTACGTTCGGCACGAGCCAGCAGCGGGGCAGCGTGCGGTTCATTTGCCAGAGTGCGGCTGATTCGGGCCAATTGGAATTCGCATGCTCAACGCGAGACGCAAATTCGACTTGATGGCTTTCCGGCAGGATCAAGAATTCTGTCGCCAACAGGCGGAGAGCCGTTGGCTGGGGCGTGAGGGATTTGTCTCGCTGCCGCGGGCCATGTTGCTTGGCGACGTAAAACAGAGCCTGGTAATCGGCTGAGGCAATGGAGCCATGCGTTTCGACGAGCGAAATGCCGTCCAAGAGGGGGTACTTTGGTAACAGCGTCTGGCGTTCCCATTGCGTCAGCTCGGTTAGCCGATTGTTGGATTTCGCGAGTCGAAAGCTGGGCGGCCGCCAGGTGGCCAGGTTGCCCCTGAATACTCGTGTTGGACTCGTGTCACTTGTCGATGACGCGTGTTCTTTGCGGATATGCGAAGTTAGCGACGAGAGAGTTCGAGGGACGTTTGGCGCGATGGAAACGATGGTCCAAGCGTTCGCGGCCCAGATATCGGCGGCCGTCAAAAGCACCACAATCCACTTCCATTGACCGACCCGATTCGGGTACCGGGCGAAGCAGCGAACCGCCATCCATAGAACGAACCCGATCACGGCCGTATGCAGCAACGCGAACCGGATGTCGTGTCGCGTGGCCGTGGCATCGAATGGGCCCAGTGTCGAGTCGCTGGTGGTTACATCGGCAAAATAGCGATTGCCGGCAAACCAAACGGCAACCGCAGCGAGGCCGCTGACCCCGGCAAGGAAAGCCAGACTGGAAACGAGCCAGTTTTCGCGCCGTGAGAAGGCGTGATCGAACCTCTTGGCGGCGAGCAGGCAAATGGCCAGGGTAGCGAGCGGCAAGAGTTTGGCCGGATAGCGAAAATACACATAGCCGGGGAGAAATGTCGTCAGTAGCCAATAGAGGCCGCCGACGGGATTGCCGATGGAGTCGGTCCACTTTGAGTGCGTTCCAATTGCTCCAGTAAGCTCGTGCAGTAGCCAGCCGACGCCGTAATAGCCGAGACTCCCGATGATTGCGAGGGCGAAGAGCCACTTGAGCCACGTTTCGCGATGGTTTTGGGAAGCGCCGCAGAGTGAGCCAATGGCCAGCAACGCCGGCAGAAGGCCCAAATACAGTGTTGGCGTCCAGACGCGGCCTTCGCCGGGGAGCAGGGAGAACCAGCGGCGATTCGTGGGGAACAGCCGGCCGCCGATGTTGGGCCAGATGAATTCGGCCAGCCGCCAGGGACCGACGCTGAATTCGTAGGTGGCTTCGTGATGCGTGTAGGTTTCGGGTTCGCCAAGCAGACCGTGGAAGATTGACTGCGAGCGGGTTTCGCTGGGCCGTTCGTCGTCGCTTGAACTTTGCCAAGCAACAGCGACCGCTTCATAGATATTGCGAGGGCGACTAAACGCAGCGCGGTCGCTGCGCGAGGTTGCTTCCATGCTGGGCAGAATCTGCGCGGCCGAAAGGCAAAACGCGACCGACGCGGTCAGGGCGCAGAGGCCCAAGCGCTGGAGCCAAAAACCTCGCTGCGGCGGTGCGGTGCTGCTTTTTTTTCGCCAGCCGAGAACTGCCGCGTAAAGTCCACACGCCAGTAAGCTGTGATAGGCGGCCTGCGGATCGCCGCCGAGAACCATGAGAGCCAGCACGACTCCCAAGCTAATCGCGGCGGTCCAATTGGTGCGGCGGAGCATGCGATCAGCACACAGCAAGGCCAGCGGCAGCCAGGCGGCGCCGACGAGGAAGACGATGTTGCAGTATTGAAACACGACCGCGCCGCCGCAGGAGTAGCCGATCGCTGCAAGAGCCGCGGCGGCAGGACTGGCGCGCCAGGCGCGGGCCGCAGCGTAGCAATTGGCGGCCGCCAAGACGACGTGCGATGCGATGTATAGATTGAAGCAAGTGTCATAGCTGAGGGGCAGCGCGAAGAGGAGCTTGCCGGGATAGAGAACGCTGGAAGTGGCGTCGGCCAGCACGGGCGAACCGCAGTTTTCATAGGGATTCCACAGCGGCACGCGGCCGGCGGACCATTCGCGGCAGCACCACTCGAAGAGCGGATAATAGAAATGGGCTGAGTCACGGAAGAGGAGCGGGCGGCCGTTAACGACGGCGGGGCCAAAGAACGCGCTGATCGTTGCCAGAATGGTAAGCCATGCCAGGAGCGATTGGCGGTTCACGATAACAGCTCGCGCGCGGGTAGACTCACGGCAATGGCCTGGTGAAAGGGCCGCCACGCGCACCATTTTACGCTGGGATCAGGCGGAAACGTCGCTCAAAGCGGCAAATTCCTGCTCCAAGTCGCTCATCAGCCGCTCCAAATCGGCAGCGATGCGTGAGCCAGTAGCCGCCCGCGTGGTTAGGCGTCGGGGCGGAAATCTCGGCGATACTCGCGACAAACAGGCGGCATCAGCCAGCAGCGACCGCTGGGCAAAACCGGCGAGGAGGCCGCCGATCGTGGAATCGTCATCTTCGCCGCCGGCGATTTCCAGGACGGGCGCTTCGATGCGAATGATTCCAATCAGTCGGTGCGACGGCAGCAGCATCGGTTGGCCTCGTTAAATTTCCGCCAGATCCGCCAGCCACGGCCAGTTGCCGCTGGAGAGGGCGGGAGACGGCTCTTCGATGATTTTGGTTAGCGACGGCATCTGCACAGCCAGCTCAAACGGGCCAAAAGCGATCCGGTCGCCGGTGGCCAACTCAGCTGTTTCGATCGGCTCGCCGTTGACTAGCAATTCGGGTTCATCGCCGACGCGGCGAATCGTCACGCTGTCGTCCTGAACGAGGAGGTAGGCGTAGGTTTCGGGAAATGTGGCGTCGCCCAATACCAGGTCGCAATCGGCGGCGGCGCCGATCAAAAAGACCGGCCCCGGAACCGGACGGATGGGCTGCCGCACACGACCCCGGGTGATTTCCAGCCAGACCGCAGGTAGCGCCGGCGAAGTTTGCGATTTCGGCCGGTTGTAGCGATCGAAAGGGAGAATCGGAGCGTCCATCGTAGGTTGAAATCCGGCGGCTCGCGGCGCGTCGGCCGGTGAGCACGGCGGCGCGGAAGGAAGGCAAGCGGCTAAAGGTTTCATCGGCCAGCCAGCACTGGCCGGGTAAGGCGCGGTGAGGCGGCGGGCTGCGATTTTCAAAAGCCGCGAGCGCCGCGCGCTGTTACAGGCGTCCCCGCCGCGCGGTTCGTATCTGGGCGCGGGCCTGGGCGACTTGCCGGTCGCGGATTTCCATGAGCTGCGGTGAGTTGGCCGGCTTCTGCAGCGACGCCTGAAGCTGCGCTTCGGCCGCGGCCGGGTCGAGGTTTTTGGCCGGCACGGCGCGGTTTGTTAAGACTGCAACAACATTGCCGGCGATCTGCACGAATCCGCCATCGACGTAATAGACGGTTGTCTGGCCTCCGGACTTGATCCGCATCTCGCCGTAACCCAGCCGGCCGATCAGCGGGCTGTGATTGGCGAGGATACCGATCTCGCCGTCGAACAGCGGCAAGGCCACAAAGTCAGCCTTGGTTTCCAGGGCCGTTTGTTCGGGAGTGACGACGGTGCAGGTCAATTCAGTCATGAGTTTCAAGTTCCAAGTTTCAGGTTTCAAGTTCTGTTGCCGGTTCCCAACTTGAAACTTGGAACCTGTAACTTGAAACTTGTTATTTCCCCTTCGCCAGCCGTTTGGCTTGTTCTTCGGCTTGCTCGATCGCTCCGACGTACATGAAGGCGTCTTCGGGCAGGTGGTCCCACTTGCCGTCGCAGATTTCTTCGAAGCTGCGGATCGTGTCTTCGATCTTCGTGAATTCGCCGGATTTGCCGGTGAACACTTCGGCCACATAGAACGGCTGTGAAAGGAACCGCTCGATGCGGCGAGCGCGATGTACGACGAGCTTGTCGTCTTCGCTCAGCTCATCGACGCCGAGGATGGCGATGATGTCTTGCAACTCGCGATAGCGCTGGAGTGTGTTTTGCACCCGGCGAGCAATCGCATAGTGCCGCTGGCCGACGTAGCTCGGGTCCAGAATGCGGCTGGACGAAGCGAGCGGATCGACCGCCGGATAAATGCCTTTTTCGGAAATTGACCGTTCCAAGTAAAGAAACGCGTCGAGCTGGCCGAACGCCGTGGCCGGAGCGGGGTCGGTCGGGTCGTCGGCGGGGACATACACGGCTTGCACCGACGTGATGGCCCCCTTCTTGGTCGAGGCGATGCGTTCTTGCAGGGCGCCCATTTCGGTCGCCAATGTCGGCTGATAACCGACGGCGCTCGGCATGCGGCCGAGAAGGGCCGACACTTCGCTGCCCGCCTGGCTGAAGCGGAAAATGTTATCGACGAAGAGCAGCGTGTCTTTGCCCGTGAGGTCGCGGAAATATTCGGCCATCGTCAGGGCCGAGAGGGCGACGCGGAGACGAGCACCGGGCGGCTCGTTCATCTGGCCGAACACCATGCAAGTTTGCGAAATAACCTTGCGGCCGGTCTTGCCGATTTCGGTCTCTTGCATTTCGAGCCAGAGGTCGGTTCCTTCGCGGGTTCGCTCGCCGACGCCCGCGAACACTGAATAGCCGCCATGCTGCGTCGCGATGCGGGCGATCAACTCGGTGAGAATAACCGTTTTGCCGAGACCAGCGCCGCCGAACAGACCGGCTTTGCCACCGCGGACGAACGGCGTGAGCAGGTCGATGACTTTGATGCCCGTTTCGAACAGCTCGGTGCTTGTCGAAAGCTCGGAAACGGGCGGTGCTTCGCGGTGAATCGGCCAGCGCTCGGCAGCTTGCACATCGCCGCCGCCGTCAATTGGCTCGCCAAGCAGGTTGAACACGCGGCCGAGCGTTCCTTCGCCGACGGGAACCGAAACCGGCGCGCCAGTGTCAAGGACATCCTCGCCGCGGATGAGACCGTCGGTGCTGCCCAGGGCCACGCAGCGGACGCGGCCGCCGCCCAGATGCTGCTGGACCTCGCCCGTCAGATTGATCTTCACGCCCTTCTTGTCCGACTGAATCTTGACGGCGTTATAAATTGCCGGCATGTGACCTTCGTCGAACTCCGCGTCAAACGTCGAGCCGATCACCTGCGTAATCTTGCCGATCGTCCCGTTCGCTGTTGCTGTTGCCATTTGTTTTCGTTCTCGCTGACTTTGATCTCTAATTTCTAACTTCTAACCCTTGAGTGCCTCGACACCGCCAATAATTTCCATGATCTCACCCGTAATCTGGCCTTGGCGGGCACGATTGTAATCCGATGACAGTGATCGAATCATTTCGGAGGCGTTTTCGGTCGCGCTCTTCATCGCCACCATGCGGGCGATCTGCTCGCTCACCGCCGCATCGAGAAAGCACTTGAAGAGCTTGGCCTTAAAGCTCGCCGGCACGACTTCTTCCAAAATGCTCTCCGCCGAGGGCAAGAATTCGTACATCGATTCGCCGGCGTGTTTGTTCCCGCCTTTCGCGTCCGCGCCTTCCAGCGAGCCGAGCGGCAACAGCGTCTCGACGATGGCCATTTGCTTGCTGCTGGAAACGAATTTCGTGTAGGCCACGTCCAGCCGGTCGAGCTTATGGGTCGCGTAGGCTTCCAAATAACGCGCCGCGATCGCATCGACCTCGGCGAACTGCGGCTGATCGTTGAATTGCGTGTAAGCCTGGGCCAAATTCACTTTGCGGAACTTGGCGGAGGCAATGCCGCGTTTGCCGGCGACTTCGACTTCCAAATGAGCAAATTCATGCTTCAATTGCTCAAAGCGCGCGACGCCAGCACGAAACACCGAGCCGTTGTAGCCGCCGCAGAGGCCGCGGTTGGCTGTCAGCACGAGCAGGATCGCCCGTTCTTTCTTGTCGTGTTCTTCGAGGAGCGGGTGGCTGACTTCCAGGCCGGCATGGGCAAGATCGGCGACGACTTGGGTAATCCGCTTCGTGAATGCGGAGGCGGCCGTGGCCCGGTCCATGGCCTTCTTGTAGCGCGCAGTGGCGATCAGCTCCATCGTCCGCGTGATTTTGCGGATGTTGCGGATGCTCTTGCGTCGTTTATCGAGTGCGCGGGCCTTGGCCATGATGTATATCGGTTTCAAGTTCCAAGTTTCAGGTTTCAGGTTGGCAACTTGAAACTTGGAACCTGAAACCTGCAACTATTTTTTGAAGCTCGCCTTGAAGTGGTTGATCGCGTCGGTCAGTGCCGTCTTCAACTCCGGCGTCAGCTCTTTCTTCTCGGCAATTTGGCTGCGGACGTCGCCTTTCAAGTCCCGCATGTATTGCAGAAATTCCTGCTCGAATGCTTGAACCCGGGGGGCCGGAATGTCATCGAGGGCCCCGCTGTTGGCGGCGAAAATAACCATGACCTGATCGACCACCTCCAGCGGCCGATATTGCGGCTGCTTGAGGATTTCGACCATCCGATAGCCGCGGTCAAGGCGGGATTGTGTGGCGGCGTCGAGGTCGGTGCCGAGCTGCGCGAACGCTTCCAACTCGCGAAACGCGGCCAGGGCGAGACGCAAACCGCCGGCGACCTGCTTATCCTTCATCGCCTTGATTTGGGCGGCGCCGCCGACGCGGCTGACCGAGATGCCGACGTTCATCGCGGGGCGAATGCCTTTGAAGAATAAATCGGGCTGCAAATAAATCTGCCCGTCGGTGATCGAAATCACGTTCGTCGGAATGTAAGCCGAGACTTCGCCTTCCAGCGTCTCGATAATCGGCAAGCTGGTGAGCGAACCGCCGCCCAGGTCTTTGCTGAGCTTACAGGAACGCTCGAGCAGGCGGCTGTGGCAGTAAAACACGTCGCCGGGGAACGCTTCGCGACCCGGCGGACGCCGCATCAACAGCGAGAGTTCGCGATAGGCTACGGCTTGTTTCGACAAGTCGTCATAAACAATCAGAGCGTGCTCGCCCTTATACGTGAAGTATTCCGCCATCGAAGTGCCGGCGTAGGCAGCAACGTATTGCAGCGGAGCGGCAGCGCTGGCGCCGGCGAGAATCACCGTCGTGTACTCCATCGCCCCTTGCTCCTCGAGCACCTTAATCGTGTTGGCGACCGAAGATTCCTTCTGGCCGATTGCTACGTAAAAGCATTTCACGCCCGAATGCTTCTGGTTGATGATCGCGTCGATGGCGATCGTCGTCTTGCCCGTCTTGCGGTCGCCGATGATCAGCTCGCGCTGGCCGCGGCCAATCGGCGTCATCGCATCGATCGCCTTGATGCCCGTTTGCAGAGGCTCGCGCACCGGCTGCCGTCCGGCAACGCCGGGGGCCAAGAATTCAACTGGACGCGTTTCCGTCGTGGAGACCGGACCTTTGCCGTCGAGTGGATTGCCGAGCGGATCGAGCACGCGGCCGAGCACCGCGTTGCCGACCGGCACCGAGAGCAGCTTGCCGAGCGCTTTGACCTCGTCGCCTTCTTCGATGGCGAGATAGTCGCCGAGAATAATGACGCCGACACTGTTTTCTTCGAGGTTGAACGCCAGGCCGTTGACGCCATTAGGAAATTCGACCATCTCGCCGGCCATGATGTTGGAGAGGCCATACACGCGGGCGATGCCGTCGCCGACCTCCAGCACCGTGCCGACCTCGCGAACGTCGATCGCGCTTTCGTATTTTTCGATCTCGGCCTGGATCACCGAGGCGATTTCATCTGCGTTGAATTTCATGGTTTGTCATTTGTCACTTGCCACTCGTCACTTGTCACTTGCGTTTCTGTTTTACAAATGACCAATGACGAATGACAAATGACCTCTAGGTTGTCATCGCGAACCGTTCAATCGATTCGCGGATGGATTGTTTCGTGTGATCGAGGGCGACTTGTTCCATGCGTTTCAGGCGGGCGGCGAGGCTGGCGTCGTACACCGTATCGCCGACACGGACGACGAGGCCGCCGAGCAAGTCTTCATTCACATCGGCGTTCAAAATCACTTCCTGGCCGAGCAGCTCCCGCAGCCGGTTGGCAATTCGCTCGCGAATGGGGTTGCTGAGCGGGTAAGCCGTTTCAACTTTCACTTCGACGCGGCCACGGGCCGCGTTCAATTGCTTGCGGGCCGCTCGGGCGATGGCTCGCAGGCAATCGAGCCGGCCGTGATTCGAGACGACCTTCAAAAACGTCAGCGTCGTCGGCGACACCCGGCCGCCAAACGCCTTGTCGATGATCGGCAATCGCTCTTCCGCTGTTAGCCGCGGCGTTTTCAGCGTTTCATTCAAAACCGGCAGTTTGTTGAGCACATCCGAGATAATCGCTTCCAGCTCATCGACCACCGTGTCGGCCTGGCCGGCATTTTCCGCCGCGCCGAGCAGCGCCTTGGCATACACCGTGCCCAGGTGCTGACGGCCAGCGTCGATGGTTTCCGATTTGGACTGACTATCAGTCATGGCTTGTTTGTCATTGGTCAATTGTCACTTGTCATTGGTACCACAAATGACCAATGACGAATGACAACTGACGTTAATTCAATTTCGAAAACTGGTTCACGGCCTCGCCGATGAGCGCCTCGTGATCCTGGGGCTTCACCTCGCGGCGAATGATGTTGCTGGCCAGCGAAACGGCGGTTTGCACGCTCTTCTGAGCGATTTGATCGAGCGCCTGGTTCTTGGCAATGTGGATGTCGGCCACGGCCCGGTCGCGCTCCTTCTGAGCCGCTTCACGAGCCTCGGCGACGATCTTCTCCTTCGCGTGTTCCGCATCCTTGCGGGCACCGGACACGATCTGCCGAGCTTCCTCCGTCGCGACTGCTAAGCGGGCCTCATACTCCTTGAGCTGCGCTGCGCCTCGTTCGGATGCCAGCCTTGCTTCCTCGATCTGCCGTGCGATCGTCTGCTCGCGCAGGTCCAACGCATTCGCAATCGGCCCCCAAGCAAACTTGTAAAGCACACCCAAGAGCAGCAGGAACACGACAAAAGAATAGATCGACATGTCGAACCGGGGATCGACAAGGCTCGTCAGATTCCCGCTTGCATTCCCGTGGCTCAAATCGGTTTCGTCGTGATGTCCTGCGGCATGCGTATCACCGTGCTTGGCATCGAGTGCCGGAGCATGCGACTCAGCATGTTCCGCTGCTTTTGCCTCAGCCTTTGGCTCTTGGGCCGCGGCGCTAAATCGCCCAGGACCGTAGCAGCAAACGAGTGCCGCCAGCAGAATATGCGTACGAGTTAACACGGCTTCCATTCTCCGCATGAGCGAGTTCGACTTGGCTGTGATAAATGCCTACAGAGCCTTGCCCATGCAGATGATGAGGGCGAAGAAGGTAAATCCTTCGATAAGGGCCGCTGCAATAATCATCGCCGTTTGAATGCTGCCAGCGACTTCGGGCTGACGCGCCATACTCTCCACGGCGGATGCGGCAAGCCGGCCAATGCCATAAGCAGCGCCAATTACCGTCAGGCCAACGCCCACGGCGCTTCCGGCCAAAAGAAGCGAAGCGGGCGTGGCCGCTGCGGCTGCCTCTTGAGCGAAGGCAGGTGTTGCCAAACCCAGGAGGGCCACTAAGCACATAGTCGAATAACGAGCGAATTTGTCCACGGAAGCAATCTCCTATTTTGAAACGGTGTGAGTGAACGGGAAAACCGCGGTTGCGGAGTTAGTGTTTATGAATGGCCGCGCCAATAAATAGCGCCGTGAGAAACGTGAATATGTAGGCTTGGAGGAATGCGACGAACAGTTCCAAGATGCTGAAAACTGCCGATGAGACGACTGCGATAACGGCCAATGCGGCCCATTTCCAACCCACTGCATCCGGAGCGGAATAAGTCAGCGCTGCTTCAGCACCGAACGCAAAACCCATGATTCCAAGTAACACCAAGTGTCCGGCGACCAGATTGGCGAAAAGACGCACAGCCAACACGCCATGTTTAATGAGGAGACCTATCAATTCAATAAGAAGAATCATCGGCTTGATAATGATCGCCATGTACCACGGCAAATCCATTCCAGGAATCTGATTCAAAAAGAATCCGGCGACACCAAACTGCATCATTCCGGCCGCAATGACCGTGAAAAATGTCACGCAAGCCATCGCCAGCGTGACAGCGAACGCCGCCGTCGGCGCGCCAGCCCAGGGAACCATCCCCATCAAGTTGCAGCCGAGAACGAAGAAGAAAATCGTCCACAACAGTGGCAGGAAACGATCGGCCGGATGCGCGTGATACTTGTGGCCGCCAGCGGCGGCGATTGCCTTTTCCTCAGCTCGGTGATGCCCATGCTCATCTAACGCCTGACCGTGCTCGGCATACGGGCCGCCATATTCATGACCGTGCTCGGGATGATGCGTGTCTTCCTCGTGATGCCCGCCGAGACTCGGCCGGACAATCTGATCGCGAATGAATACGAGGAACACTTCGAGCAGGTTCCAGAACTTGCCTTTTGGTGGGCGTCCACTCTCGATATTCGCCGCCAGCCTCGAAAACAAAAAGATCAGGATCAATCCGACAGCAATCTCGATCAGCAAGTATTTGGAGATCGCGAAGCCGGATTCTTTCTCGTACAGATTCCGCAGAGTTGCAAATGGCTGCGGCTCGAGAATGATCTTTCCCGACAGGTGCCCATTGTAAGCCGCGATCTTGTCCTTGCTCCATTCGGCGACATGCGTGTCCGCCTTCCACTCGCGAATGTCGTGGGCCTCACGGGCAACTTGCTGAAATTCGGCCGCATGCGAGTGTCGCCAGCGAAGGAACGGCAAATAGTCTTGATCCGCAGTGTGCTGCGTGCTGACGTGCTCTAAATATTCTTCAAACTTGAGCGACTGTGCGTTTTTGAGTGCTTCGGCAGCGTCCGCGTCCTTCGTGACAGTTTTTAGCTTCGCCGCCTGCACAGCGTCCGCTTTCCATTTGTCGAACTTGGCAACGTTACCGTCGTATTTCTCGCTCAAAAACCGCTTCAGCGGCTTGGCAAAGTTCGCATGATCGGCGTGCGCCCAGTGATGCCAATCGTCGGCAACCTTTTCTGCCAGCGGCAGATCGGCATGAATCGCGTGCAGCGTTTTTAGCAGTCGCTCCGCTTCCCAGTCTTGGAATTCCGGGTCGAGCGAGATCCAAACGTCCGGGAACTGCGTCCGGCTCGTGTAGGCATACGGATACAGCAACTTCGGCACTTCGAAGTAGTAGCTGTCCTTGATATGCAAAACCGGATCGGCCATTGTTTGTCATTGGTCATTGGTCAGTGGTCAGTGGTCATTTGCCGGGACAACAAATGACAAGTGACAAATGACAAATGACTTATTCAGTTCGCTGCGCGCTGCATTTTGGCCGCCGGCGTCATCCGCAAAGCCAAAATCGTCTCCACAATTAACGCCAAAAGGTAAACGACAACGATCGTTGCGCCGAGTGTACGCTGCGAGCCCAGGGCAATAATCGACGCCAGGGGGAGGCCCATGCGGAACAACATGCCCAGCAGCAACCCTTGAACCGGCATGCCAAGCTGGTTGCCCGCGAAGGCCACAACCAGTGACATGGCCGCGGCGACATAGCACACACTGCCAGCCGCTGCCGCGATCGAAACAGCGTGCCAGGAAAACGCACGTTCAAACGCGGCCGCAGTGATGAACGCCGCGGGACCGATGGCGGCAAGCAACACGGCGCACGCGGCCAGAAGGCTCGCATACGAGTAGCTGGCCGAATTCGTCCTAGTTGCCGGAGCCGTCACCCTCACCGCCCTTTTTGCCACCGTCGCCGCTGCGTTTGACCTTCGTCATTTGCAGCAGATGCCACATTCCGACCGAGAAGCCCACAACCAAACCCACCAGCGCCCAGTATTTGGTTCCCAGTCGCTGATCGAGATACCCGCCGCCGATTGCCGGAAGCACCATTTCCAGCGCCACCGTCGTGATCTTAGTGACCCACTCCATAGCGAGGGCCATCGGATCGGCACTGGGACGATTACCGTTCACATGCCGGACGGGATAAATTAGCCGCCAATGATTCGAACGTAAGTTATTGCCAGACAATGATTAAGCGATGCTGTTTGGGCAACTGACTTCGCCCAATCAATGCCGCCGACCACCGCTTGCAATTAACGAGGCAGTAATGTAGCCAGCCTAAAATGCGTCGTCAACGACCCTAAGTCTCAATTCGTGCAATTTTTCACGAAGTCACGATTCGATCGGTAAACTGTTTCAGGACAGCATGTTATAGCAAATCATATTGCGACGGAACCACGTAGTCTGCAAATCGCTGGCAGTCGAAGGGGGCGAGGGCTGTATTCCAAGAAATACAGATTTCATCCGATAGGAGACCTTACAGGTAGGAATTGACTCCCTTGTCCCGCCGGAAATGGATGTCTTTTCATCCACTACACCCCACTTTCGGAGACCCGCTTGTTGCGTTTTTTCTACATCTCGATTAAAGTGTTTTAGTGGCATCAACGCCGCTGGATTACCGTTGATCGCCGCCCGGCAAGCATGACTGAAACCCCATCGGTCGCCGTTTTCCGGACCAAGATGTTGCCGCCGGCCAGGATGGCGCAACCGGCTGTCACATAGCGCGTTACGAGCATTTCGGAAGCCCGGTTTGTCCGATTAATAAATCGGAAAACTGGCTGCTGCGAGGTTTGCTCTCCCGCCTAGACGCGTGCCTTGGTTGGAGCTTCCCAAGATGTGGAAGAGCCGGGCCCTGTCATGGACGATCGAAGTTCGCTGTTGCGAGCGGAAGGGCATTTTGCGTTCCGCCGCAAGCACCTGTGGAGGCATCGTCCATTGATTACCACGGCATCCCTGAAAACTCAAAGCTGGAAAGACCTGGCCGACCTGGCCAAGACGAAAGGTCTGTCCGGCTGGCATTCGATGCGGAAGGACGAGCTGGTGAAGGCACTCCTGCGTGCCGCCCAGCGGCAATCCAAGGTCCGGTCATCCAACGCTGTTCACAAGACGAGCGGTGGCCATAAAACGGCCAAGTCGAAATCAATTCGCCGGCCGACAAGCGTAAAGCGGCACGCGTCGCACTCGCCGATCCAGCCACATGCCAATGGCTCAAAAACTCCCGTCAAATTGAACGGCAACCATCCCACGACCGCCAAAACAAACGGGGCGGCCAAAACAAATGGGACTGCTGGCCCGGTCGAAGCGAAAATGCCCGTTCGCTCGGCCAAGCAACAGCGGATCGCGGATAAAATCCACCGCGCTAATGCCGAGCGAGAACGTTTGAAGGATCTGTCCGGCAGTTTCACGCTGCAAAAATCCGGCAAACGCAAAGCGCCGGAAAAAGACCGCTTGGTGCTCATCGTGCGCGATCCTTACTGGCTGCAAGCCATTTGGACTGTGACACGCCTGAGCGTGAAACGAGCCGAAGCAGCATTGGCCGAGCATTGGCATACGGCCGGACCGGTTCTCCGCCTGATGGAAGTCGATAGCGGACACACCACGAGCACCGCCGAGCGAGTCTCCCGCGAAATCGAAGTGCATGGCGGCGTGACGAACTGGTACATCGAAGTCAACAATCCGCCGCACAGCTTTCGGGCGGAGCTGGGCTATAAAGCCGCGAATGGCAAGTTCTATTCGCTCTGCCGCAGCAATGTGGTGCACACACCCGCACCGGACAGCGGCGACGTGATTGACGAGAACTGGACCGATGTGGCCGCCAACTACGAGCGGGTCTATGCCCTCAGTGGCGGTTACTCGGAGGACAACAATCAAAGCGGCGAGCTGCAAGAACTCTTCGAAGAGCGGCTGCGGCGGCCAATGGGCAATGGCAGTAATTCACAGTTCGGCAGTGGCGCAGAGCGGGTTCTTAATCGGCATCGCAATCTGGAATTTCATGTCGATGCCGAAATGATTCTCTATGGGAAGACGAAGCCGGATGCGAAGGTGACGTTGGGCGGCGAGCCAATCAAGCTCCGACCTGATGGTTCCTTTACCGTTCGCCAGCCCATGCCCGATAAGCGGCAGGTGCTGCCGGTTGTCGCGAGTTCGCCCGATGGCGTCGAGCAGCGGACGATCGTCATCGCGGTTGAGCGCAATACCAAAGTCCTCGAGCCAATGGTCCGCGAGACGAACGATTAGACGCGGCGAGCGGGGGACGTAAGTCCCCCGGTGATGCTGCGTTACCGGGAGGCTTACGTCCTCCGCTCGCCAACTTCTAAACCCGCATTTCTCAGAAGCTACGGCACCTGGTTCCCAAGCTCTGCTTGGGAACCTACTTACACGAAGCTCCGCTTCGCCGGCAGGGAGCGGAGCTTCCGAGCCGATCGCTCCCAAGCGGAGCTTGGGAGCGAGCTTTGCGTCGCGGGCGCTGCGCGTTGGTAGGAATGCGGGCTAAAGCTGTTTCATAAAGGCCGCGAGATCGGCCTTTTCTTGTTTCGTCAGCTTGGTGCCGAGCACAAGGTTGAAGAATTCGACCGTGTCTTCGAGCGTCAAACACCGCCCGTCGTGTAGGTAGGGCGGACTCTCTTTAATGCCGCGCAGGGTGAACGTCTTAATGGGCCCATCGGCCGGTTCATCGCCAAGGAATCGCTCGAGGTGCAAATCGTGCATTTGGTTGTCGAGGAAAAAAGGCGCGGGGTGGCAAACGCTGCACTGCCCCTTGCCGAAAAAGATTTTTTCGCCGCGCAGCTCGCTTTCAGTCGCTTTTTCTGGATCGAGATGGCCCAGCACCGTTAGTTTTGGCGCGGGCGGAAAATCAAACATGTTCTGCGCCTGCGCCATGTGGGGAATGACGCTCCGCGGCAGCTCCTGAAAGCCCTTTTTCATGGCGCGAATAGGGTCGCCGTTGAAGTAGGCCGTGCGCTGCTCGAACTCGGTAAAATCTTCGACGGAGCGGAGGCTGCGCTTGGAGCCGTGGATTTGTTGGTTGTATACGCCGCGGAGACTAACCGTATCCAGTCGGAAGCGCCGTTCTTGCGGTCGCATGTCCGGGCTCAAATGAAATTGTCCGGTCGTGTGCCCATTCACGTGGCAATCGAGGCAAGCGACGCCGAGGGTCGGCTCGGGCGATTTGCGGTCGTCGGTGGTGTTGAATTCCTCTTGCGGCAGCGGAGTCAACAATAGTCGCATTCCTTCGAGTTGCACCGGCGTCATGATCTCTTTGAAGAGCTCGCGAAAATTGTTGATGCTCACGACTTGCCCGCGCGAAACATCGCCCAGCTCCGGCCGATTCTGGAGGAAAATTGCCGGTGGAAACTCGGGCAAAAACGCTTCTGGGATGTCGAATTCAACGTCGTAGCGGGCCAGCCGTGGGAACATCTCGATTTGCATCTTTGGGAACACCTGCCCGCCGTTGGTTTGCAGCGGATGCGGCAGGCTGGGATAGGGGAACAAGCTCTGACGGCGGATTTCGGCCGCGGTCATATCACCGAGTGCTTCCAACGTCATTCCCTGAGCCATTTTCGCAGTGGGTCCTACCATTACCGCCTTGCCGCGACTCATCGTGACCTGTTTGTCAGGCCGCGGCGTCAGGTCGTAGCGACTTTCCAGCAATTTGCGCTGGGCAGTGGTGACGTTCGGGCGCGCGGCCGACTCGCTTTCCATGATCTCTTTGAGCGTCATGAACGGATGGTCGGCGTTGAGCGGATCGCGCGCGAAATCGAACCCTGTCATACGCCCTTCTTTCGCCTGGCTCTTGAAGGCCGGTGAGGCCGGCGAGGCGTGCTTGGGATCGAAGCGTTCGGCCCGATCGTGATCGGTCAGCTCTTGCTCCGGCCGCGTCTTTTCCGCCCGCCGCGGCCCCTGCGCTTCGGCAACCGCGTCATTATCGCGAGGCGGCTGACCGGGCAGCGCTTGTGGAAGTTCCCGAGGCTGGCCGGCTGATGGCTGCACGGATTGAGGCTGCCTCTGCGGCTGATTGGCCTTTGCGGGCGACGCAGGCTGTGGCTGACTGGCTCGCGGCTGAGCGGCCTGGCCGGCGCGAGGTTGCGCAGGCTGAGGCGCCGCGGGCCGGGGCTGCTGGGCAATCGCCATTACGGCGACCCCGAGCATCAGCGCGAAAGCGATCAACGAGTTCCTGTTGCAAATCATGGAAGAGACTCCCCAAGCGAATAGACGAGTTCGATTGCGCGACCGCGAATTCCAGTGGCAGTCGCACTTTCAATGCCAAGCTGCTTGACGCAAGGCTGTTGTCGCCAACAGCGGCCCTGCATCACGTCAGGGCACACAATCTGGAGCTTCTTCGTAGACCGAGGACAGACAGTTTGTCAGAGAACTCGTCGCCGCAAGGTCTGAATGGCGCGCGGTTTGCCGCCTAAGTTGTGAGTTAGATGATTACGTCGAAAAGGCATCTCGCTTATGGCAGCCAAACAATAGAAGGAATGCCTCATGTCAGCGTGTGTTTATGCTATTGCGAACACCGACGCCAAGGCGGTGCGGATCGCGACGCGGCTCAAGGCAAGCGGGTTTACGCCGACTGATATTTCGGTCCTGGCGCCCGATCGAGGCTCGTTGCGCGATTTGGCGATCGACAATTCGACCAAAGCGCCAGAGGGAGCGGCGACGGGAGTCAGCGCCGGCGCGCTCTTAGGCGGGGCGCTTGGCTGGCTCGCGGGCATCGGTTCGCTTGCGGTTCCTGGCGTCGGCCCGTTTCTCGCCGCTGGGCCAATCATGGCGGCGCTTTCTGGGGCAGCCATCGGCGGCGCGGTCGGCGGCTTAGCCGGCGCATTGATCGGTTTGGGCATCCCAGAATTCGAAGCCAAACAATACGAAAGCAAGCTGCGAACGGGCAATATCCTGCTGGCGGTACACATCGATGACACGGAAGAGGCGGTATTAGTCCGGCAAATCATGGAAGAAGAACAGGCGGAGGATATTTCAACGGGCACTGAGGCTGTCACTACGGGCTCTTAATGGCGGCCTCCGTTCGTCATTCGTTCTCGATTGCTTTCCGTGCTTTGGCGACCCACGATTCGTAAATGAATTCGGGTTTGCGTTTTCGCCACTCGTCGTCGGATAGCACGCTTAGCTGCGTGCGAGACAGAACTGGCACATTGCCGCCGATGGCTTGGGTGCCGCCTTCGCGTTCTTCGGTGGCATAGAGGCGATCCATGGCGACGTTGTTTGCCGCGGCCCATTCGCTGATGTGGGTCGTGGGCAGCTTTTCGATGTCAGCCGTGGACCAGTTGGGGAAGTCGAGCTTGTCTTCCAGCCAGAGGGCCACGTCGCGGGTGAGGAAAAAGGGGCGGTGACTGACGTCCGGCACCAAGCGGTAGTCAAAAACGGTGTCATTCTTGCCGGCTAAGGCGATGGTGCGCCGGCGCAGATCGTGAAAGAAGGCTTCGCCGTGCGTCGGTATGGCGACGACCGTGTCGGCCAGGCCGTTGAAGATCAGTGTCGGTCCGCGGCTGGCATGGAGGGCATAGATGGCGGCGGGCCGATCACCGAGGAAGCTCAGCGCCTGGTAGGGGAGGCCCTGGCACATCGGCTTGGACTTGTCCCAGTATTCGCCCGGTCCGTCGAGGTTGCCGCCGCCAACTAATACGCAGGCGCGGAGGCGGTCGTCGGCAGCGCCGGCGATCGACAAGACAAACGACCCCATCGAATAGCCCATCGCACCGATGCGGCTGGGATCAATTTCTGGCCGCGACTGCAGGTAGGACACGCCTTGCATAATATCGGTGACCATGAGTCCGCCCATCCGGCGGCCGAGCTCGTCGGGCGTCAGCACTTTGTCGTGCGCCCGCGTGCCGCTTTTTCGCTCCGCATTTCGCTCACCCTCGCCGATTGGATCGTAAGTGAGCACCGCCGCGCCGCCGCGGGCATAGGCGATGCCGGAATAGAACGCATACCAACTCGTTTTATCGCCTCCGTGACCGTTGACGACGATCAGTGCGGGCAGCTTTCCGCGGTGGGACTTGGGCAAATACAGAATTGCTGGCACGCGCAAGCCGAACTGGGTTGAGTAGCTAATGCGTTCTGCGATCACGCCTTCGATTGGCTCGAATTTGCCGTAGCTTTCTGAATTCAGCGGCGGCAGCGGGTCGGGAACCGATAGCGCCGTTCGAATCTGCTTCCTCCATTGACTTTGCTGCTCCCGGTTCAACGGCCCGTTGAGATCATCCTGTGCCGCCAGCGGCGGCCCGATCAACAGCCAAGACATCGCCGCGCACCATGCAATTCGTGCCATAACAACTGCCTCCAAATGTAGAGTCGAGAGGTGGCGCGGTGGTTTAGGCGGGACCTATCCGTTGGCCGGCTCTTTCGTCTGCCGGTGCCTCACTAGCCCAACCTTGCTCCGTTTCCACCTCCCGCTCATCGAACCGGACGGGCGGATTTCCCGCATCCGGCTCTCGGACCAGAGTTCACGCCCTTCGCATGCGAGAAATTGCTGCGGAGCTTGGTCGGGTTGAACAGGCCTAGGACTTTCTCCAGGTGTTCGTCAGGGAAATGGCGGATTCCCCGACCCCGCAGCCGAAACTTCCGCTGCAACCATTGGCGGACCCGGTGAATCGCGTGTTGATGCACGGCTCGATACGCCGGGCTGACGGTCCCGTAACTGAAGTAATTGGTCCAGCCGCGGAGAACCTGGTTCACCTGCTGGACCAATGCTTCCGGCCGGATGAACGGTGGCAGCTTCCGCACAAGATCGTTGATCTCGTGACAAACCCGCTGCACCTTCTTCCGCGAGGGACGGACTCCTGAGTAGGAGTTTCCAGTCCGTCGCGAATACATCCGGCCAAACGTGTAACCGAGGAAGTCAAACGAGTCGCTGGCCATGCGGCAGACATGCGTCTTGGTCTCGTTCACCGTCAGCTTCAGCCGTTGCATCATGTCTCGCATCGCCGCCAAAGCCTTATCAGCTCGGTAGCGACACACGATCACGAAGTCATCGGCAAAGTTGATCAGACGAGCCTGAAAGCGGTCCTGATGACCGAGCGTCTTCCAGCCCAAGACGAACCGCCGCATGTAGAGATTCGCCAGCAAGGGCGAGATCGGTGCTCCCTGCGGAGTTCCCCGA
>DASXLL010000073.1:0-8895 GCA_036496265.1 Pirellulaceae bacterium
CGAGAAACACGAGCGCCAGCATTCCTTGCAGCGGATGGCGAATGCCGCGGGGCTTGCGCGGATCGGGAACCTGGGCAAAAACTTCAACCAGCGACTCCAAGCGCAGGGGCAACATAGAGAACCTCCGTGAAAAAGCCCCCCCGGACACTTAATCGCCCCCCAACAAACCACTCACTACGCTGCCAGCCTCAACGCGGTTCGGCTAATCCGACTTCGCAGTCCTCCTCCATCGCCGCCGGCAACTCCTCCACCATCCCACCCGTCGCCTCCACCTCCGGCAGCCCAGTCCCCTGGCAAAAATACTCCCACCCGCCGCCCATCGCCTTATAGATCTGAATCAAATACATCGCGATATTTCCCCGCACCGACGCGAGCTGATCTTGCTGCGTGACAAGCTGCTCCTGAATCGTATAAACGCGATTGAAATCCGCCGTGCCCCCTTTGAACTGCTCCTGCACGATGAGCAGCGCCTGCCGCGATTCCTCCACGCTCTGTTCCAAAAACTTCGCCTGCCGTTTGGCCTGCACGAACTGCACCAGTGCATCTTCCACCTCGCGACCGGCTGTTAACACCGTCTGCTGATACTGCAGAACCGCGTTCTCGAACGCCGCATCCTGCACGCGAATGTTGTTCACCACGCGGCCGTAATTCAGAATCTTCCACTGCAGCGTTGGCAACACAAACGCCGTCAAGCTATGCGTATCGAACAGGTCGTTGAAATCCTGCGCCGCGTAGCCCAAGAATCCCGTCACTGCCAGCCGCGGATACAAATCGGCCTTCGCGATGCCGATCTGGGCAGACGCCGCCGCCGCCTGCCGCTCCGCCCGCCGCACATCCGGCCGCTTCGTTAGCAACTCCGCCGGAATCCCCACCGCCACTTGCGACGGTGCCGTCGGAATCGGCGCTGGCCCAAGCTGCTCCGCCAAATCTGTCACCGGCATCCCCAGCAAGATGCACAGCTCGTTGGCCGCCATCCGCCGGCCTGCCACGAGCGGCGGAATCGTCGCCCGCGTCTGCGCCAGGCTCGCCTTCGCCTGATGCACGTCCAGCTCATCAGCCGTGCCAAACTCACGTCGCACTTCCACGATCTCCAGCGACTTCGCCTCGGTCGCGGCGTTTTCGCGAGCATACATCAGCCGCTGCTCGAACGTCCGCAACTGCACATAATTCGTCGCCACTTCCGACAGCATTACCACGAGCGAATTGCCGTATCCCTCCACCGCCGCGTTGAGATTCGCGTTCGACGCCTCGATATTCCGCCGCAGCCGTCCCCACAAATCCAATTCCCACGACGCATTGAACCCGTCGGCCCAGAAATTCACCGTCGCCGGCACCGGCAGCCCCAGATTCCGGCTGATCTGCCCATGGGCATAGGTCGCCAGTGCCGTCTGTGACTGTGGAAACAAATTCCCCACCGCAATGCCCCGCCGCGCTCGCGCCTCCATAATCCGCGTCACGGCTGCCGCCAAATCCAAATTCTGCCGATACGCCGTTTCAATCAACCCATTCAGGGCCGCATCATCAAACACACCCCACCACGCATAATCTTGCACTCCCGCTCCCGCCAGAATCGCCTGATCCTCGAGCGACCATTCCTCCGCCACTGGCGCATCCGGCGGACAATAATTCGGCCCCACCTTAAAGCCATTGTGCAGCCAACTGCGCAACCCGCCGCATCCAGGCGCTATTAGCAAAAGAAGAAGCAGGGCTCCGCCGGCGCAAAACCGCATCCACCACGGAGGCCCAACGCGCGCGCCGCCGGCATCAACGGCCTGCCCCCCCAGCATCGCGCTGCCTCCGTGCGTTTCTCAATCCTGCCGCTACCAAACACACCGCGGCACATCCTATCTCCTCGTCCATCTGCCAGCAGCGAGTTTAACGATTCCGCAGATTCTGCCGAAAACATCGATTTTGATGGTTCACGCATCACGAGGACGCTAAGTCAGTAGCGCGGCCGAATCATCAGCACGATGGCAATAGACAGGGCGGCCGTGGCGGCGAAAACTCCGAAGATGACATTGAGCGGCACGTTTTGATCGCGGAGAGCGCCGAAGCCCCAGTCGGCGAATCCGCCGCAACTGATGCTGACCAGGTTCATGACGCCATAGCCGGTGGCTCGCAGCTCCGGGCGAACGATCTGGCAGAGTATCGGCATGTTATTGCAGTCGAAAAAGCCCCAACCGAGGCCGAAGAGAATTAGAAATGCGATCGCGACTGCGAGCGTGCCGGCGTTGCCGACGCCGAACAGTGCCGGGAGGAAAAACGACATGCCGATGGCGCTGACGAAGATGCGGCCCCGTGGCGAGCGGCGCATCCAGCGATCCGCGAGCCAGCCGCCGATGCCCACGCCGGCCAGCGAGGCGAGCTGTACATATAGCACTGCCGAAACACCCGCTTTGCCTTGGCCGAGACCGAATTGCTCGCGCAAGATGTCCGGCATCCAGTCTTTTACCACCCAACCGGCGAGCGCGGGGAGCGTGAAATAGAGCACGAGCAGAATGAAGCCGCCATTGGTGAGCAGTTCGGCAATCGCGGCGACCGGCGAAGGACGTGCGGTGCTTTCGGCCGGCCGCGGGGGATTGCGGAGGAAGGCACCAAGTGGCAGAGCGTAAAGCACGCCGACGATGCCGCAAGCACTGAAGGCAAACCGCCAGCCAAGTTGTGGATTGTCAGCGACATAACCGGAAAATCCGCCGAGAATGATGCCGGCGTAAATGCCCATTTGGTGAAAGCCGACCGCCCGGGACCGCGTCGGGCCGACATGAAAATCGGTGATGAGAGCCAGGGCCGCTGGAATGTAAAACGCCTCGCTGACACCCATGATCGCCCGCGCGGCGATCAACTCTTGAAATGTCGAAACGTGTCCCGTGGCCCAGGTGACGGCCGACCAGATAAACAGACTCGCCGCGATGACATGCCGTCGGCTAAGCCGATCGGCCATATAACCGCCGATTGGACTGAGTATCGCATAGACCCATTTGAACGAACCGAGGACGATGCCCCAGTTGGCCTTGGTGGCGATGTCGGGGATGTCTTCCATCATCGACGCCTTCATCGCGGCCAACATTTGGCGGTCGAGATAGTTCAGCAGCGCGACGGGGACGAGCAGCGCGACGGTGATCCAGGCCAGGCGCATGGTCGAACTGGGGCGGAGATCGTTCATGGCGCGATTTGGCCGCTATAGACTTCAGGCGAGCGGATTCCGGGGCGGGCTTCGCCACCGGGGATGATGATATGGCCGTTCCAAGTTACTGCCGGAGTGGTCACCAGTGAAAACGGGACGCTTAAGAGCGTCGTCCACGCATCGGCGGCTGCATCATACGCGAGGATATCGCGAGGAAAGCCGCGATGCTCGGTTGGCGGCGTGTTGATTTGCGATCCATCGTCGCCGCCAATCACGAGCAGCTTGGAATTGCCAAATTGCGGCGCTGGCGTCGGAGCGGCGACCGAAACTCGCGGCAGGTCGGCGATTTTGGTCCAGCCGCGGCCGGGCGAATAGCAATAGCCGTCGCGCAGCCAGCGACGGGCCGTCTTGCCGTCCTGGTCGGCTTCGAGAGCTGTGCCGCCGAACAAATAGAATGAACCGTTGTGAGCACCGGCTGTCGCGAGCATGCGTTCGCTGCCGGGCCAGGGATCGTGTTCTCGCCAGCCGGAGTGTAGGTCATTGAGATCGAGCGACCAGAATGTGTGCAGCGTTTTGGTGGCGTCGGGCTTTTCGATGCCGCCGGCTACGAAAACGACATTATTAATGATTGCGCCGCAAGAATTCGCACACGGTTTGGGCAATGCCGGCAGCGGCGTAAACTTCACTTCGTTGCCGGTCCATCGCATTTGGAAGCAATCGGCGTAGTGACGATCCGGGTCGCTCCCTCCGAGACAAAGGATGCCATTCCCAGTCGTGATCGAAACGCCGTAGCCGAGCGTCCGCGGCAGTTTTCCGACCTGTTTCCACTCGCCATCGGGCCGCTCGAGAACGAAGACTGAGTCATACCAACGCTTCGTGCCACCTTCCCATGGCCTTTTGTCCGGGAAGTTTGCGCCGCCAGCAACGATGAGTGCGCCGTTGCTGATACCCGCGAAGGGATACGCAAAACCTTCGCGGTCGGGGATTGGCGGCAGTTTCGACCAGCGGATTTCTTGCGCGGGCATGATATTGAGGCTGCTGCAAAGCAGGGCGATGGTGGCAGCGGCGTTAAAAACTGTCTTTGCCATCGGTCAGCCAGTCGAGGCTGAAACGGGCGACAGTCAGCCGCGTTGTTTTCGTGCTGCTTTTGCCGTCGCCGCTGCCGCGTTCATAGAAACACAGAATGGTGCCATCAGGAAGCGCCGCCAAGTCGCTGTAACCGCTCCAGCTTGGTTCCAGCGTTTTGTTGACTGGCCAGGTTTGGCCTTCGTCGTAGCTGAGCTTGATCGACAAGTTTTTGCGATCGCGCGATTTGCCGACGGTTGCCTTGCCGTCGTCGCGTTCCATGTTGTGCGGATTGGCGAACGCAATTCTCGTCGTCTCGCCGGCTTTGGCCCCGGAGACGCGGACAATGCTGGCCATGCAGATTGGTTCCAGCAGCGCGTCGTCGAATCGCGGCGTGGACCAGCCAGTCGCGCCGTCGGGACTGATTGTCACCAGGCGGCGATGCGTCGGCGATTCGCTGCGGACATTGAGAATGACGCGGCCGTCGGCCAGTTCGACAATGACCGTCTCGTTGGGAAAGACCCACTCCGAAGTGTCGGGAACCGCGATCTCGCCGGCTTTCCATGTCTTGCCGTGGTCGTCGCTGTAAATTGTGCTCGTCACGCTCGGCCGATGAGCGTTGCCGCCGGTGCCGGTGGAAATCCAGACTGGCACGACGAGGCGGCCGTTTTTGAGCTGAATGCCGTGGGCCGGGCCAGTGGCAATGACCTTCCAGTCGTACTTGGGGCGATAGGCGTCGAACGTTTTGGTTATTTCGTTGGGCTCCGACCAGGTAACGCCATCGTCGTCGCTGCGGATATAAAAGCAGCGCATGTATTCGAGGCAAAAGAGCATGTGGACGGAGCCATCGCGGTCGGCGAAGGCGACGGCGTTGTTGTAAGTCACATCTTGTGTCTTGCCGACTTTTTTGACGAGCGCCGCCGGGTTCTTCTCTTTCGGGCCGGGGACATTGGCGATCTTGGCTCGCGGCTGCCAGGTTTTGCCGCCATCGGTACTGCGGCGAAGCATGATGTCGATCGTACCCCAATCGCTGCCGCTATTAAGCCGAGCTTCGCAGTAAGCCAACACCGTGCCTTTGGCGGTCACGATGATGCCGGGGATGCGATACAGCGCATACCCGTCTTTCTCCGCCTCGAACAAGTCGATTTTTTCCAGCAAGGGCTCGGCGGCGGAACTGAATCCGGCGAGCAATGCAAACAGTGCGGCGAAGAGCGAGGTGCGGTTCAATTTCATAGAATTAGCCTCGAGCGAGGGGATCGTAATCTTACTGGAGGTGGCGGACTAACTGTTCAAGGTTCAAAGTTCAAGGTTTGCGGGCGCTAAAATTTGAAGTTTTTTCATTACGAAGGGACTGGGGAAAAGTTGTAAGTAGGTGCGGGAGAAAGGTTTCTGGTTTTGGGTGGAAATGGCACTGCGCTCAAGTTGAGCAGGATTCGAGTTTCAGGTTCCATGTTTCAGGTTGCAAGTTCGGCGTATGGGAGTTGCGGCTAATATTTTGGAAAAAAATATTCGGCGGTGAACGTTGTAAGTGAATGACTGGAAAGGCGTTGGTGAAATCGCTGGCGCTAATATGGGCTGATGCATCAGCGTGAGCATGATTTGGGCACTTGTGTAGGCGCAGTTTCGGTTGTGTTGGGTCTCCCAGAGATAGATTGAAATTTGGGCAAGAAACCGGACCGAATTCTTGCTGGTTTGCGGAAATTGCGGGAAAGCGCAAAAGGGCGGAGGGCTGTTTGGTCAGGTTCGCCCGAGTCGGTGGACATTCGGTTAATCGAGGAACGGATCTGAAAGGGCGAACTTTACCCCGAAGTCCTATTGGAGGGCTGTTGTGCTGGGCAGCGTCGCCCGCTTCGATTGGACACTGGCGACACGCCAGTGCCACCCAATTTAGGAACTCGACAGTGCCAGCCCGCCGCATAGGAATTTTTTCCCAACCATTGAAGAACTAGCTGCTCCGCACGGCGAGATACGGCTTGAGCTGAATTGAATTTCCGTTCCATCCACAATGCGCAGCCCGACGCCACTACCATCGTCAGCCAAAGTAAGTCTCGGATTGTGAATCGGAACATGGAGGCCGGTCTCTTTCATTCGTCCGACCTTGCCGACGTAGGAGCCTGGACATCTCGGATAAGGGGTTCTTCGTCCGTGTAAATCGGTTCAGTCCGCGGCAGATTTCGTACAACGGCATCATGCTCAGATTCTAAAACTTCAATTCCGTATCGCATCATCTCGTGGCTGCGCCTGAGCATTAGATTTTCGCCGCGCATTTGGGATGCCGAACGCGACTCCAGCCACCATCCGATTGCCAGTGCCACCATCACTGTCAGCCACAGCAAGTCTCGGGTCGTGAATCGGAACATGGAGGCGGCCCTATTAGGATTATGGCTTGGCCATCATTTCATCAAACTCTTTTGTCCCGTAAAAAGGCCCCGAAAGGACGAGCGGATAAGTTCGCCGACCGTACCACCAACCTTCGACTTTACGCGCAGGGTTGAAAAATACGGCTTCCCATTGGCTCGTATAGCTATGAATTTCGACTGGCAGATCATGAATGTCCAAGTGCAACTCAGCCAGCTTTCTAGTCTGATAGCAGCGCACGTAGCTACAAAGCATGCACGCAATTGTGACGAAAATCAGCAGCGTGCGGAGGCGGTAGCGCGTTAGGGCTATTCTGATTTGAGCCTCTTTCACGACATCGGGATACGCAATGTCGGATCGTGCAGTGATCAATAAGCCAGCCAACAACGGTGGCCCCAGAGCCAAGACGATGAGCAGCGTGCGAAGGCGGAATTGCATATCTCGGTTAATGCCGAAGCGCATTCCAAACTGTCATTGCAAACAGCGCAAATCCGATAGCGCCGAGCACGATCAAGCTCACCGGGTGAAATGGGTCGCGCAGCCAGTCGGGAGAGGCTTTCTGTTTACCCCGTCCCGTCGAGGATTGCGGCGACTCATACGGATTCACGTCCATCCCACCATCATAGCCGCCCGGCAAATCGCCGTGGAATAACTGCGCTTAGCGCTTCCGAATAAGGAGAGCGGCAACAAGCGATGCAACGGCGATAGCGGATGAGAGAATGGTCAACCATAGCCACATGATTGCAGTGGATTGAGCATATGCGAGTTGCTCGTCGGTTACTGGAGTAGCCGTGACCCAAGCCCAAACAATGAACCAACATGCGCAGTAGAGCACGCTCGGCACCGAGAGACCAAAGATTATCCAAACGGTATTTCGTAATGTCGCTACACGCATTGTACCCGCCGAATCGAGCCGCCAGCGTTTAGCGGCGATTGTCGAGCCAACGATATTTAAACCACAACCAGCCGCCACACGCACAAATGACGCCGATCATCATTAGTCCGAACTCCTGCCGAACTAGATCGTCATCCTGGGGAGGGCTGGTGACGACAGACGGCGATAGTAAGACAAGCCCTAGAAATCCACCGGCAACGGCCGAGGCAAGGAAACAAAGGCCGTACACGAGTTCGCGATAAGCGCCCATACCCGCCATTCTACCCGCCGCCGATTCCCATTGATCCGATTCCGCCGGAGTGGCTGGATGTTGAAGGCTAAGCGGTGCGCTTGCCGTGGTTCGCTGCGCGACCCACAGCCACCCGGCCGCCGAACCGCAAACCCAAAGAGTAACCGGAAAGCCGCGCGTTACCTCGCAGGCCCCTCATCCCCGGCCCTTCTCCCCGGAGTACCGGGGAGAAGGGAGCTATGGTTGGGATTTTATTGCAGGTGACACGGGAGTGATCCATTCATGGTCTCTTTCCAGCCGCAGCGGGAGCGCGGCTTGGGGAACGGCTTGATTGAAATTAATGCCGGCGAGGGTGGCGAGGGTGGCGGCGATTTGGGATTGGGTGGTTTCGGTGTTTTCGCGGATGCCGCGGGCGGGGATGTCAGGGCCGAGGGCGGCGATCCAGATATATTCGGCACCGATGATGGTGGCGTTGTGGTTGGCCCAGTCGCGACCTGAGCCACGGCCGTGGTCGGTGGTTAGGACGAGGGTGGTTTTGTCTTTGTACTGAGGGAGACTTTGGAGGAGGTCCCATAGGTCGCGGAGATAGGCGTCGGAACGCTGGGCGGCCTCCAGGTACAAGTCGTAGCGGCGGGCGTGGGCCCATTCGTCGGTTTCGCCGAGGCCGATGTAGAGAATTCGCGGGTGATGCTTCAGCAAATATTCCTTGGCGGCGCGGAAGGTGATGATGTCGTAGGCGTTGCCGCGCCACAGCCGGGGGAGTTGACGCACGAGGTCGTTGATTTCGCGCTGGCCGGGCGTGAGCGGCGGGTCGTCGATTTCGGTCCAGCCGACTTGCAGCGGTAAGCCGCTGCGCTGGCGGTTCAAAACGAACTCCATGACATCCCAGGTGGCGAAGGCGGCGACGCGGCCGCTGAATGCCGGCTGGCGATTCAGATACTCCAGCACGTTGATGTTCGGATTGGCGATTTTCCCGTTGCTGTTGATCCCTGGATCGGCGAAACCGACGAACATCTCGTTGTAGCCGGGATATGAGAACTTTTTTCCGTTGGTCACGCGGCTGGCGGCTCCGCGGTCGGGGTCGCCAAACACCTGGCCGCGCTTCGCGAGCGTGCCCCAGAAAAAAGGCAAGAGGATTTCACGCCGCTCTTCATGCGACGGTCGCCAAAAGGCCGCCCGCGTCGCGGCAACCTCAGGCACACCGCCGTCTCCCTTGCTGATCAG
>DASXLL010000074.1:0-13331 GCA_036496265.1 Pirellulaceae bacterium
CACTCGCAGGCCGACGACACAACGCTCCCCAAAGCCTGCCTCGACGGAAACGGCCCCGGCTGGCGCTCGCTCGGCGAAGCCGATTTCGTCAACGTCAACTGCGATCCCGACACCTGGTCATTTAATAACGGCGAAATCCAGTGCACCGGCAAACCCACCGGCGTCATGCGCATGAAGGAGCCGGTCGGTAACTTTGAGCTCGTCGTCCAATGGAAACACCTCAAACCCGGCGGCAACTCCGGCGTCTTCGTCTGGGCCAGCGAAGAATCGATCACAAACTTGCATAAAGGCGAACATTACAAGCGCCTCCCCGACGGTATCGAAGTCCAAATTCTCGATCACGGCTTCCACGAGCTCTACGCCCAGAAGAACAAAGCCAAACCAGGCAAACAAGCCAACTTCTTCACCACCAACGGCGATGTCTTCCCAACGGGCAAAGCCAAACTAAAACCCTTCGAGCCCACCTCGCCCAACGGCCAGCGCAGCTTTCCCCGCAAAGAATTGAGCAAAGGCGCGGGCGAGTGGAACCACTACTACATCCGCGGCATCAACGGCGAAGTCCGCCTCTGGGTCAACGGCGAAGAAGTCTCCGGCGGCTCAAATGCCGAGCCCCCCACCGGCTATCTCTGCCTCGAATCCGAAGGCTCGCCGATTGAATTCAAGAACCTCCGTATCCGATTGTTGCCCTAACAGAAAGGTGGCGCAGCCACCGCGCTGTAGGGAACGCCCTCCGTGGCGTTCCGCGAATCGCCAACTCACCTTCTATTTGTGCCAACTTCGCCCGCCAATCCGAACCGACCAAAACGCCGCTTACACCGGCTCTCACCGGCGGTCTACTCAAAACCCGAATACGAATTCTTCTTCACAGTTTGCGCTCGCCACCAGGGACAACCATTTCTCAACGACCGCCTTGCGAAAGAAATCATTGATTCGCTGTTATGGACTCGCAAGCGTTACAACTGGCTTTTGTTCTGCTATTGCCTCATGCCGGATCACTTGCATTTCGTTTGCCGACTGACGCAAGAATCTGCAAAACGCATTAATGCTGGGGTTCGCGGAATTCAGCCTGAGGGCGTTCTAGATCATTTGGCTCGTTTCAAAAGCTTTACCACAACCCAGTCCTGGAAGCTCGGGTTTGCCGGTCCCCTGTGGCAGCGTAGCAGTTATGATCGCGTATTCGATCTTGAACAACCGCTGGAAGAAGTTATCGAATACACGTTGGAAAACCCCGAACGACGAAAATTGGTTGACGATTGGAATCAATGGCCATATTCGAGAATTGTTGATCCGTGGTGGGAGTAAGAAATGGACCTCACCCTGCGGCGCTCGGAACGCCACAGAGGGCGTTCCCTACAGCGCAACGAGTACGTTCCCAACAGGAGATGAACATGCAACGTCGCGATTTTCTATCCTCATCCGCCGCTCTCGGCGCTACAATGCTCGGCGGCTACTTCGTGAATGGCCAAGACCAGAAAACCCGCCGCGTCGGCCTTATCGGCTGCGGCTGGTATGGCAAATCCGACATTTGCCGCCTAATCCAGGTCGCTCCTGTCGAAGTCGTCTCCCTCTGCGATGTCGATAAGCACATGCTCAGCGGCGCCGCCGACCTCGTCGCATCGCGGCAACCATCAAAAAAGCAGCCGCGAACGTTCGCCGACTACCGCGAAATGCTCAAGGAAAAGGACCTCGATATCGTCCTAGTCGGCACTCCCGACCATTGGCACGCCCTCACCGCCATCGCCGCCATGGAATCGGGCGCCGATGTCTATGTCCAAAAACCCATCAGCGTCGACGTGGCCGAAGGTGCTGCAATGGTCGCCGCCGCCCGCCGCTTAAACCGCGTCGTTCAAGTCGGCACGCAGCGCAAGAGCACGCCGCATCTCGTCGAGTGCAAAAAGAATGTCATCGACGCCGGTCTCCTTGGCAAAATCGCCCACGCCGAGCTCTGCTGCTACTACCACATGCGGGCCAACGGCAATCCCGACGTCATCTCCCCGCCCGATTATCTCGACTACGAAATGTGGACCGGCCCCGCCCCGCTCCGCCCCTACGATTCGCCCCCCAACCCCAACCACGACAACGCCCGCGTCCCCCATCGCCGCTGGTGGCGCACCTTCACCGAATACGGCAACGGCATCATGGGCGACATGTGCATCCACATGCTCGACACCGTCCGCTGGATGCTCAATATCGGCTGGCCGAAAAGCATCGAATCGACCGGCGGCATCTACGTCCAAAAAGAAGGCAAGTCGAACATCTCAGACACCCAAGTCGCCACCTTCGAATACCCCGAGCTCAACGTCGTCTGGACCCACCGTTCCTGGGGCAACCCGCCCGACTCCAAATACCCCTGGGCCCTCACTCTCCACGGCGAAAAAGGCATGCTCAAGGCGAGCACGATGAGCTACGACTTCTATCCCACCGGCAAAAACGAGCCCTCGATCCACAAAGATGTCATCTACGAGCGCGAGCAATATCCCGAAGACCTCACCGAAAAAGACATCGAGCTCCACGCCGCCCCCGCCACCCGCGCCCACATGCGAGACTTCCTCGCCGCCATCGACAGCCGCGGCCGCCCCATCGCCGACATCGAGCAAGGCCACATCTCCACCGCCTCCTGCATCCTCGCCAACCTCTCCATGAAGCTCAACCGCCCCCTCGTCTGGGACGCCGCGAAAGGCCAAGTCGCCAGCGACGCCGAAGCCAATCGCCTCTTGCTCCGTCCCTACCGCCAACCCTGGAAGCATCCAGCCTCCTAGAGCGTATTCCACCAAAACGTAGCGGGTGTTTCGCAAAAATAGCGTGAAAAAACATCGCCGCGAACGCTATTCGTCTGTGCGACACGCACTAGCGTGCGCTCTGGCCGCCGCGAAACAGGCTCCCCGCTAAGATCGCGCAGCAAGCGACGAAGATGTGGACCTCGTCGCAGCGCGTCGTGAGGACAGCCGGCCCTACTTCAGCAATCTGCGGTGATCGAGCCACTCCGCGCACCGCGTCGTCCACGTGTGACACGGAAATTCACTCTTCCGCATGCCAAACCCATGGCCGCCGGAGTCGTACATGTGCAGCTCGGCCGGTACGCCAACGTTCTTCAATGCCTTCGCCATCGCGAAGCTGCCATCGACGGCGACGCGGTCGTCCATCGCGAACGCAAAAAACATCGGCGGCGTCTCTTTCGTCGGCTGATATTCGGGCTTGATATTGCCATTTTGATCGGCCAGATACGCCGCATAAATCAGCACGCCAAAATCCGGCCGATTCGAGACATCATCGATCGCGTCGATCTTGTCATACTGCCGCTGGTTGTATTTCAAGCACGTACCACCAGCTAAATTGCCGCCGGCCGAGAAGCCAAGGATGCCGACGCGCTTCGGATCGATTCCCAGCTCGCTCGCCTTGCTCCGCATCAGGCTCATCGAGCGCTGCGCGTCCATCAGCGGCAGCTTGTTCTCCGTATCACCCTCGCGCCGCGGCACGCGATACTTTAGCACCGCAGCCGTCACGCCAATCGAATTCAGCCACTCGGCGATTTCGGTTCCTTCGAGGTCCCAGGCGAGGATGCTATAGCCGCCCCCAGGGCAAATGATGACTGCTGCGCCGTTGCGCTTACCTTCTGGCGGCTGATACAGCGTGAGCGTTGGCTTGCTGATGTTCGTGAGGCGAATCACCTCTCGCTGCTTGGGCTGTGGCGGACGGCTTTCTTCGGGGCCGATTTCCTTCGTCTCGCCAGGCGCTTTGCCGGGCCAGACGTCGATCACAGGACGGTCAGCGGCTGGGAGCGAAGACGAAAGGCACAACGCGAGGCCGATGAGCCCGACGAATCGAGTCGTCATAAGTCACCTGAGAAATGTCGGTCAGACCTTACTTCTTAGCGGCGCTCTTCGTCTGCTTCGGCTTCTTATTCTTTTTGTCGTTCTTCTGGCTGTTGTTGCCCTTGCCCATGACATGCTCCTTTGGAAAGTAGTGGATTGTTCTGAGAAATGTTTATAGCACACCGCGGTTTAGTTTGTGAATCGCAAGCAGATGTTTCCTGAAAAGTTTCGGTTGCTGAACTTCAAGTCTGCAAGAGCGTTTTGAAGCGATCGACTAACAGATTTTGATCCATTCGGCCTAATAGCCTTGAACCGGAGCCGCAGCGATTGCAATCGGCGCCAAATTGAGCCGGCTCCGGCACTCATCCAGCATCTCCTTCGTCCGGCTCGCCCCACATCGGCTCACCCCGATTTCGCGAACTTTTAGCAACGTATCCAAATCGCGCACACCGCCAGCCGCTTTCACCTGCACCTGCGGCGGCGAATGCTTTCTCATCAGCGCCAGGTCTTCCATCGTTGCACCGCCGCTGCCATAACCCGTGCTCGTCTTGACCCAATCGGCATTCAAATCGCCGCAAATCTCGCACAAGCGAATCTTGTGCTCGTCCTTGAGATAGCAATTCTCGAAAATGACTTTCACTTTAGCGCCGGCCTCATGAGCAACCTTAATAACGCCGCCGATATCCTGCCGAACATAATCCCATGCGCCGCTTAGCAC
Source organism: Pirellulaceae bacterium (assembly GCA_036496265.1). Lineage (GTDB taxonomy): Bacteria > Planctomycetota > Planctomycetia > Pirellulales > Pirellulaceae > CAYLLN01. The sequence goes on from DASXLL010000074.1 coordinate 4,531, forward strand.
CTGGCTGATATTGACCACCATATCGAGCTCCTGCCCCCCATCCGCAATCGCCTGCTTGGCCTCCGCCATCTTCGCCGCCGTTGTATGGCCCCCATGCGGAAACCCAATCGTGGTGCTCGCCTTCACCATGCTGCCCCGCAAGTTTTCCGCACACCGCTTAAGGTAATACGGCAGGATACAAACGCTCGCCACGTCGTAAGCCAGCGCCAGCTTGCACCCCGCCTCCAAATCTGCCGCCGTCAAATTCGGCTGCAGCAGCGAGTGGTCGATCATTTTCGCCAGGTCGGTGTAGGTAAAATTCATCTGACGTATCCAGCCTCGGGTTCGCGAGCAGAGAGAAAAATGGTGAACAGGAAAATAACGTAAATGGTGCTGACTATCTTTCTGTCCCTAATTTTTCTGTCAATGCATCTGGGTGGCTGTGTTTTGCGAAGCATAACACGGCTCGGCAGTGGTTGATTGGTCACAGCCGTGTTCCACTTCGTGAATTGCAAGTTCCCTGTCTTATCCGTGAAAAACCATGCTCATCCGTGGCTAAATGCTCTGACTTCCATCCGTATTTTTCTGTCCCCCATCTTTCTGTCATCGGCACCAATTCATTTTTGGTTGCGGCTCCAAGCCGCGCTATGCTATACGCGTAATCCTCTGTTTTTAGTGCCTCCAAAGCCCACGCCATGACATCCACGAATTCAATAACTGACAGGCTCATTTTGGCCGGCAAAGCCGCCATCGTCACCGGCGGCGCCAGCGGCATCGGCCGCGCCACGGCTCTGCTCTTGGCCAAACACGGCGCCCGCGTCTTCGTCGGCGATTACAAAATCACGCCCAACGTCGCGGCTGAGTTTGAAAATGCGGGGATCCACCTCCAGCCCTGCGACGTCCGGCAAAGCGACGACGTCGCCCGACTGGTTGCCACGGCTGTCTCCACGGCTGGCGGCGTCGACATCCTCGTCAACAACGCCGGCATCGTCATGGTCGGGCAGATTCCCGACCTCACCGAAACCGATTGGGACGCCTGCTTGGACACGAATCTCAAAGCCGCCTTCCTCTTTGCCCGCACCGTGATTCCCTCAATGAAGTACCGCGGTGGCGGCGTGATCGTCAACATTTCCAGCAACGCCGGCTTACTGCCGCGAGCCCACGATCCCATCTATTCGACGAGTAAGGGGGCGATTAACGCTTTCACGCGGAGTCTGGCCTTGTCGCACGCGCCGGATCGGATTCGCGTGAATGCGGTTTGTCCGGGGCCGGTTTCTGAGACGGGAATTATGGACGCGGATTTGGCGAAAGCTTCCGATCCGGCGGCGACTGCTCAGCGAATGATTGATGCGAGCCCGCTGGCGAGGGCCTACAGCCGGATGATCACGCCGGAGGAAGTGGCGGAGGCGGTTTTGTATCTGGTGAGCGATGCGGCGGCGATGGTGACGGGGACGTGTATTGCGATTGATGGGGGGAAGAGTTTGGGGGTGCCGGGGAAGTGATTCTTTTCTGACATGAGGTACAATTAACTTAGTTGTGTAGAAGCGATCCAAAAGGAGCCGCAAGCCGTGAAAACTGTCGAGGCCAAAATTCCGGATCGACTGGACCGTGCGATTGACGCGCTGGTGGAGGGCGGCTGGTTTCCCAATCGTGATGAAGTTGTCCGGCAGGCCATCCGCCGTTTTTTAGACGCGCATCAGCCGAATCTCATGGAGAAATTTGTCCGAGAGGACGTTGATTGGGGGCTGCGTGGTCGCAGCTGAATCGCCACCCATTGTTGTGTGCGATGCGGGACCACTGATTCATTTGGACGAACTCGGCTGTCTCGATTTGCTCGTTAGTTTTCGCGAGATTCTCGTTTGCCAAGCGGTGTGGAGCGAAGTTGCACGACATCGTCCTTCGGCACTCCGGCGGCACCGCGTGCGACTGCAAGTCACAACGGCTACCGCGGAAGCGAATGCTCAACTGGTCGAATTAACGCAGGCATTTTCCCTCGCCGCCGGCGAATTCGAATCGCTGCGACTGATGGCAGACTTGCCGCAGGCAATACTATTGACGGACGATGCCGCGGCAAGGTTTGTAGCCGAGAAATTAGGCTACGAGGTGCATGGAACGATTGGTGTCGTGGTTAGATCGCTTCGACTCGGTTTAAAGACAAAGCGGCAAGTGCTGAACCTGCTTGGTTCCATTCCACGGCGAAGTACGCTGCATATTGCCGAGACTTTGTTGACGGCGGTGATTGAAGAAGTGAGCGCGTCGTAATTTGAGCGGACAAATCCAGATAGGCATCGACCACGTTTTTGCCGGTCCAATCGGTAGATATTCCAATATGCCTTCCAGCGATGATGAAGATTATCAAATACAAACAGACCGAATGGTTGATGCCGTGGAAGTGGCCGAAGAAGAATCCGCTATATCGATTTATTTTGGACATTCCTTACGCTCTTTACTTTTCGGTTGTCCCGTCCCGAGAAGCATTGAACGAAGTCCTTAGGGTTGGTCAAGCAGGCGGCGGGATGGGAGAAGGGCTGGTTTGGCAGCCATTTGAGATCACACCCGATGAGTACGAAGCAGTCCTCAACGCGTGGCGAGAGTTCGACCTTAGGAAAGTTATCGGCGCCAAGAAGTCAGAGATCCCAGACCTGGCATTTATTTTCGACGACGAGATCATGGCGATACCTCACCATCTGGATTATGTCAGGCGCAGTAGCGCTAAATATGAATCACACTTCTTCAAGAAGGCCTAATCCTAAGCTGTGGCGAATCCGGCATATCCTCGAGTACCCACGTCAGAAAAAGGTTGACGCCCAATCCGTGGTTTCGCGGTGTGCTGTGGTGATGAGGGCGAGGTTTTCTTGATCGGGAAGTTCGTGCTGGTCGCGGAGGCCGCGGTTGCGGGCGTGGTTGCGGAGGTAGGCGCCGCAGAGGTGAGCACCGATGCAGCCGGGATTGGTGCGGAGGCCGCGGAGAACGTCGGTGTACCAGTGGCCTTCGTTGCGGATGTATTGGCGGCCGGTGGTGGGGTCGGTGGCGGGCTGATTCTTGGCACCGTCGGCCCAGAGGACGGGTTTTTTGGTGGTGCGATGCCAATGGTCGAGGTGGGCGATGGGCTCCTTGAAGTCTTGAAAGCAGAGGACATCGACGAAGGGGAGCGCGGACTCGACGACTTCGGTGGGGAGCGGGGCGGTGGCTTCGTAGCGGTCGCCGAGGATGAGGTGATGCGGATCGTAGCGTTTGATGGCGGCGTGCGTGACTTGGTAATAGCGGGTGGCGAGTTTGCGGAGTTCGGACCGGCCGGCGTCGGTGGTGAGGCGCTGTGGGTCGAAGAGCGGGCCTTTCCATTTGTTGCCGGGGCGGGTGTGAACCCAGAGCGGGCAGTCGGTATAGAAATAGCCGATGAGCTGGGGATCGTCGGCGAAACGGCTGCACTGGCTGCGGGCGACGTAATCGCACCAGTCGGCGAAATCGGGGCTGTGAAAATCGGGCAGCCGCACTTCGTTATCCCACTGGTGGGTTTCGGCGAAGGGGAGGAGGTGGCAGTAAGGGAGGCCGAGCCACTGGTATTCTTCGTAGGTGAAACTGGGGGAGTGGCGATGGATCGTGTCGCCGCGGACGACGACTTCTTGCGTCCAGCCGACGGAGTTGAACCCCCAGGCAAGCAGGTCGGGGCGGACCGATTCCTTGAGCCAGCGCTCGGTGCTGTTGCCGTATTTTGTTTTCCAGAGATCGCCCACTTCGGGATAGCGAAGCGGCGAGGAGTCGATGTGGTTGAGGCCGAGGCTGAAGAAGGGACGGCCTTCGGGAGTGATGAGCCACCAGCGACCGTGGCGCTGTTCCAGTTTGAAATAGGAAGTTGTTGGAGCCGCGCGGGCGGGGACGACGGCCGGAATGCTGGAAAGGAGAGTTGTAGCGCCGACATGGGAGAGAAATTTGCGGCGGTTCATGGGAATCAAATGACAGAAAAATGGAGGACAGAAAAATAACGGAATGAGAACGCATTCCATCTTTCTGTCCCTAATTTTTCTGTCATCAAGCTCCTGCGGGCGGAATTTGGATTGGATTAGCGAGGGATGAAGTTGCGGAGGTAGGTGTGGCTTTGGATGAGGGAGGCTTGGCGGGTTTCTAGAGTGGCTTCATAGGCCCGGTCTTCGACTTCGACGCAGACGCTCTCCGTGTAGCCGGCGTCGGTGAGGGTGGAGAAGAAGTGACCCCAGTTCACGTCGCCGAGGCCGGGGAGCTTGGGAGTGTGGTATTCGCTGGGGTGAGCCAGGATGCCAACTTGATCCAGTTTTTCGCGGTCGATACGAACGTCCTTGGCATGCACATGAAACAGTCGGTCTTTGAATTCGCGCATCGGCGCAACAAAATCCATCTGCTGCCAGATCATGTGCGAAGGATCGTAGTTCAGCCCGATATTCGGTCCAAGATCATTGAACAGCCGCCGCCAGATTTTTGGACTCGTCGCAATGTTTTTCCCGCCGGGCCATTCGTCCTTCGAAAACAGCATGGGGCAGTTTTCGATGCCGATGCGAATGCCGTTGCCTTGAGCGAATTGGACGAGCGGCTTCCACGTTTCCAGCAGCCGGGGCCAATTGTCATCGACCGATTTCGTCCAATCGCGGCCGATGAAGGTGTTGACGGTTTTGAGGCCCAGCAGAGCGGCGGCTTGAATGACTTTGCGAAGGTGGTTGACGGCCAGGTCGCTTTCTTCGTGATTGGGGGACAAGGCATTCGGATAATACCCCAACGCGCTGATTTGGACTTTCGTATCAGCCACAACTCGCCGCACATCATCCGCCTTGGCCGACGTGAAATCCGTCGCATCAATATGCGTCACCCCCGCGTACCGCCGCTCCGCCTTACTCACCGGCCAGCACATCACCTCGAGGCAGTCATAACCGGCTTGGCCAGCAAAACGAGCCACTTCGGTCAGTGGAAGATCCGGAAGAATCGCAGTGACGAATCCGAGTTGCATGGGGAAAGGCTGAAGGAGGAAGGCTGAAGGAGGAGAAACGTTGATCCTTTGTACTGAGTAGAAAGTACTGAGTACACGGTATGGTGGTGGGCACAGCCCACCCTACGAGCTTCGTACGGAGTACACAGTACGGAAGCGGCCGCAAAAAACCGTCGCAGAAGCCGTTTTTGACCTGCTGCTTTCGCCTTGCCCCACCAAATCCGGGCCGGTAAACTCCGCCCCGCTTAGAATGGGCAAATTGCGACTGGAATTCAGGGCGATTGCATGCTGTCTGCGCTGCTGGTTTGTCTACTCGTGCCGTCGGTCAATCCACCGGCCCTTCCGCCGGACGCGGTCATCGTCGCTCCGCGCGAATTTTTGCCGGCGCTAAATCCGCTGATCGAATATCGCCAGAAGCAGGGGCGGCGATTCGCTTATGTCCCAACCAACCCGCGACCGGAAGAAATCAGAACCGCCATTCGCAATATTGCCCGCGGTGGTGAGCTGAAATTCGTTTTGATTGTCGGAGATGCCGAGCCAGCCGCCCGAACCAATCCCGCGATTGCCGCTCGCTGCGTCCCCACGCAATTAATTCCCGCCGCGATCAACGTGAAATATGGCAGCGAGCCGCAGATCGCTTCTGACAACTGGTATGCCGATCTCGACGACGACAACCTGCCCGACATCGCCATCGGCCGCATCCCGGCTGATTCACCCGCCGAGCTTACACGGATCGTCACCAAAATTTTGGCCTACGAGAGGAACAACGACTTTGGCGCCTGGCGGCAGCGCGTCAATTTCATCGCCGGCGTTGGCGGTTTCAGCCCGCTGCTCGATACCGTGATCGAAACGGCGACCAGCAAGCTGCTCACCAGCGGGATTCCGCCCACCTACGACACCAGCATGACCTATGGCAGTTGGCGCAGCCCCTACTGCCCTGACCCGCGACTGTTCCACGCGACGACGGTCGAACGTCACAACGAAGGCTGCCTGTTCTGGGTCTATATCGGCCACGGCCAGACAACCGAGCTCGACAAAGTCAGAATTCCCGGCGAGCGATTTCACATCTTGAATGTCAACGACTGCGGCAAAATGCGGGCAAAATCCGGTGCCCCGATCGCCATTATGCTCGCCTGTTACACAGCGGCATTCGATCAGCCGCAGGATTGCCTCGCCGAACAACTACTCAAAGCCGACGGCGGCCCCGTCGCCGTGTACGGCGGCTCGCGCGTGACAATGCCCTATGCCATGGGCGTCATGGGCACCGCGATGATGCACGAGTATTTCCAAGAGCATCGCCCCACGCTCGGCGAAACAATCCTCGCCGCCAAACGCAAAACGATGGCTCGCATCGACGACCCCGAAAACCCCGTCGGCCTCAATCGCATGCTCCTCGACGGTGTCGCGGCCATGATGAGCCCCAACAAAAGCGAGCTCGAAGGCGAACGCCGCGAACACTTGCACATTTTTAATCTGCTCGGCGACCCCATGTTGACCCTCGCCCACCCCCAAGAAGTCGATTTAACCGCCGCCGCCGAAGCGCAACCCGGCCAGCGCATTCGCATCACCGGGAAAAGCCCGCTCGCCGGCAAAGGTGTTATCGAACTTGTCTGCCGCCGCGACTGCCAAAAAACCGACCTCCCGATTCGCGATCGCTACGACCCCACCGACAAAGCACTCGCCGCATACCAATCCGTCTATGAGCAGACGCTTGACCGCTGCTGGGCGCGCTGGGCCGTCGAACTGCCCAGCGGCGATTTCGCTACGGAAATCATCGTTCCCGTGTCCTCACGCGGTCCATGCCATCTCCGGTTGACCGTCGCCAACCCAACGACCTACGCCCTAGGAACGACGAATCTAAACGTGAGTTCCGTGCCAGTCGAAACGGCCCAATCGCCGGTGATCAAGTCGCGGTGAAAAACCCCGACAACGTCTCCCCGCCCCGACCGGCAACTCATGCTGGCGCGCCTGCTAGGCAACCGCGAAGTCGCGCGTTAATCTTCGGCCGTTTGAAACGCGACTTTTGCGAAATGCCGCGCGTCCGTTTAGCGGGTTAGGCGCATGGGTAGTTGACATAAGTCGTTTGTTGGATACAAATTGGGAAGTTCGTGAAAAATATCACAAGGCCCGACTCAGGCAAGGTCGGTCGCTGTATCTCCAGGATGGGAAACGGTTTCTGACGACCAGGCTGGTTCACGAGCGCGACAAACATGGCGAAAAAACTGTCGGTCGAAGAGATGCTGGCGGCCGCTCGCGCGGAAAAGGCCAAAGGCGGAGCTTCGTCGCCGGCACCTGCAACGACTGCTCCCGCGGTCGAGGCGGCGGCCACCGAATCGGCCCCGACTGAAGCCCCCATCGCTGCCTCGGCTTCCGGACCCGCCCAAAAAGTCGCCCCTGGCGGCAAGGGCATGAGCATGGCGGACATCCTCGCCGCCGCCCGTGCCAAACCGGGTGCCGGCGCGGCGGCTGCGCCAAAGCCGGCCGCTGCTGCAAAACCCGCCGAGAAAGCCGCTCCCAAACCAGCTGCCGCCAAGCCCGCCGCGAAGGAGGCTGCCGCTGCGGTCGTCGCAAAAGACACTGCGAGCGTCCTCGCCGCCGCGCGCAAGGGCACCAAGCCCGGCCCAATGACCAAGGCTGAAGCAGCGACAAAAGCGGTCGCTGCGCCAGTCGCCAAGAAGCGGATCGAAGTTCCGCCAATGCCGGCCAAGCCCGACTACGCCCGCCCGAAAGCTGTTGCCGATGACGGGAGCACCCGCCGCGGTTTCTTCGCCGCTGCCGCCGGTGTACTTTTCGGTTCGTCGCTTGCCATTGGGTTCACGTCGCTGGCCGTCACGCACCTGATGTGGCTGCTCGGCTTTGCTCGCTTCATGTTCCCGAACATTCTGATCGAGCCGCCCACTCGGTTCAAAGTCGGCTTCCCTGATGGCCTCTCACCTGGCCAGGTCGAGACGAAATTCATTCCGCAATTCGGCGTCTGGATCGTCCGCTACGAATTCGACGGCCAACCCATGATCTACGCCATCAAGTCCGTTTGCACGCACCTGGGCTGCACGCCCAACTGGCTCGAAGCCGAGCAAAAATTCAAATGCCCCTGCCACGGCAGCGGCTTTTACAAAGACGGCATCAACTTCGAAGGTCCCGCGCCGCGTCCGCTGGAACGCTATGCGATCAGCCTTGCCGAAGACGGTCAATTGCTCGTCGATAAAAGCCGCCAGTTCCAGCAAGAGCTCGGTCAGTGGAAGGATCCAGCTTCCTATGTAATGGTTTAATTCTCCCGGAACTGGCCAAAGCACCAAATCACAATTTTCAAATCACAAACAAATTCAAAGCACGAAGGAAGGAATGACCAAGCGACCAGCGTCATTTGAGAATTGAGTATTTCGATTTTGTTGGATGCTTGGTGCTTGATCCTTGGTGCTTAACTGCTTATGCCACCGCTTGGCGAAATCATCCGCGAGTCGCAGATCTGGAAGAGCATTATCCGGCATCCCGCGCCGGTGGACCGCCGCAACCGCGTCGTGGTCATGCTCACCAATTTCTTCCTGCACCTGCACCCAGTGTCGATCAAGAAGCAGGGCATCGCTCTCAGCTTCACTTGGTGCATGGGCGGCGTGACGTTCTTCCTCTTCCTGGTCGAAACGATCACCGGCGTTCTTTTGATGTTCTATTACCGGCCGACGCTCGAATGGGCCTACGCCGACATCACCGCCCTCCGCGACGTCACCAGCCTCGGCATTATGCGCGAAATCCACCGCTGGGGCGCTCACGCGATGGTGATCACGGTCTGGCTGCACATGTATCGCGTGTTTTTAACTGGCAGCTATAAGCCGCCGCGCGAGTTCAATTGGGTCGTTGGCGTTATTCTGCT
>DASXLL010000075.1:0-40104 GCA_036496265.1 Pirellulaceae bacterium
CAGCGCGAACGTGCCTTTTTAATGACGGGAACGACGCAGCACGAACGACCCTGAAGGCGACGCAGAGCGTCGGAGGAGCGCGTTCCCACGCCGAGGGAGAGCGGACGACCAATTTTTGCTCAATCGGCCGTTCATTTTCCGGCGAGCTGTTGTTCGGTCAAGAGTTGTTCGATCGTCTGGAGGATTTGCTTATCGCCGGTGGCGCCTTGCCATTTTAGCTCGCCTTGCCAGAAGGTGCGGAGGTAGCCGCGGCGGTCGATGACATAGACGGTGGGCCACATGCTGTTGCCCCAGGCGTTCCAGTTGGCTTTGTCGTTATCGACGATGACGGGAAATTTCAGGTTTTCGTTGTTCAGCTTTGTTTTGAGCGTTTCGACATTGCGCTCGTTTTGCGTCTCAGGTGTGTGGATGCCGATGAGCTGGACGTCTTTGCCGGCGAGCTTGTCTTGCCACTCGCGATACGTTGGATAATTGTGAATGCAGTTGCTGCAGCCAAAGGCGAAGAAGTGGACTACGAGGACGCGGCCGCGGAGGTAGCTGGAGTCGAGCGGGGGTGAGTTGAGCCAGGTTTTGCTGTCGCCGACCAAATCGGGCGCTTTGTAGGTCGTGTGGCCGAGTTTGGTGGTGTCGAAATCGCGGGCGAAGAGGAGCGACAGTTTTTGCTTTTGATCGTTCGTGAGCGACGCGTTTACGGTGTCGCGCTCGGTTTCGTTGATTTTGGCGTATTGTTTTTCCGCGGCGGCGGTTTCGATTTTTGCGGCGCGGAGGTCGCGCGGGAGCTTTTCACGGGCGTCGCGGGCAGCGGAGATCGCATTCCGGATTTCGGTGCGTTGCTTATCGGTGAGGTTGAGCTTGGCGGCGAGGTCGTCGCGCAGCAGGGCCACGGGGCCCTGAGCCCGGACGACGATTTGGTCGAGACGCTGCGTTTGCTGAGCGCTCAAGACCTTGCCAAGTTGGGCCTTCGTTTCTGTTAGTAGCTTGGCGAGCGCCGGCTTAGCATCGGCGGCTGATTTGTTTTGGAGCTTGAAGCAGGCGAGGTCGAGAGGGTCGAGCGTAGTTCGCCAGTCGGCGAGCTGCTGCGGCGAGAGTTTAAGGTCATCGAGGACCGCCTGATCGTGAACAAGCGACCAATAGGGGTCGGCGGGCGCTAGGTCGTCCGCATGGGCCGCGAGAGCCAGGCCGGAGAGGGCGACTGTAATAGAAAACGCGCGGAGTAGGGGCATAACACGAGAACAGCGAGAGAGATGGACTTGCCCCAAGAATAGGTGAGCATAATCAACAGAAATTGGCAAGGGAACGCGAGTCTGTCCCTTGCGGAGCAACTGGACTACCTTCCGGCGAAGATGCCAGCGGCATACCAGACGCCGTTGGCGCCGCGCTTCATGTCGTAGCCGAAGAGGAGATGCGGCGAACGAACGGCCTCCCAGTGGCCGGAGGATTGACGCCAGCTGTGAACGCATTCCTCGGCCGCTTCAACCAGCGGCTGACCGGGCCAACTTTCAGCGCAGACTTCTTTGGCGAGCAAGCTGCCGGGCAGCGCCGCGTTAATCGCGTGGAAGCGACTTTCCCAGTTGTGGTGGCCCTGCAAGGTGATGCTGGCCTGATGCTGGGCGTGCTTTTCCGTCTCCCGGCTGAGGAGATGGCTGAAATGGCCGGTGGTGCTGGCGGGCAATTCGGGATGGGTGCGGACGGCAAATATTAACGTTCTCTGCGTAAGGCTACCGCGGGGAAGAGTGAGCAGGACGGCTAGCTTTTCGGCGGAAATTGAGCCGCGGTTGAAGGGATAGATGGTGACGGCCTGGCGATAGAAAGGTCCGTCGCTGTTGGTCATGTCGATGATGGCCAGGCCCGGCGATTGGCGCAGCTCGGCGAACGCGGGATGGTCGAGCAGCGTGATTTCGTTGCCGCCGGATTGTACTTTTGCCATCAGCGGCAGGCGGAGTGGTGTGAAGTGATCGTTGATACGCGTGGCGATTGGCGTTTGAGATAGAATCTCGCGCTCGAAGTAATCGTTGGCACTTGGATCGATCGGGTTATAGAACCAGATTAGCGCCATTTGGGCTCGGTCGGCGGCTTCATCGAGCGCTGCGTGATAATCGGTGCGCCAGGCGAGCGGCGATTTCCCTTCTTGACCAGCCGAGCCAGAAGGCAAGGCATCGGCCGCAGGAGCGATGATCGCCGGGGCTCCCGCCATGAGTAGCGTCGCGAATACCGTGTATCGAATGAGCTGATTTTGCATGTTCTCGTGATCTTTCCCGAGTTCGTGAAACAACCCGCAAAAGGGGGCTGGGCGGTGCCTTCGTGCCGGCGAGAAGATAAGGGGACTTTGCGGGCGGCGTCAACCAGGCCGAAAAAGCGGTATATTTGGCTTGCACAATTCAGCCATTACGCGGAAGATGGGCGGTTAATGAAAGCGGGCGGCACCGAGGGCGTGTTACGGTCTGAAATGACTTGCGAACGCCAAAAAATCGCTGCTAAAAGGAATCTGCCAGTCGCCAACTTCTCTATCTGGAAGCCAAGGAGTGGAACCATGATGCGACCGGTCGCTATCGTCGCTGTCGGTGTGCTTTTATGTTCGCTGTCACGGGCTCAGTCGCCGTCCGATCGAACACTGGCCGAGGCTGTTCGCGAAGCCGCGAAAAGCTATCGGCCGGTCGCGGAGGCCGATGTTGCCACTGCTCGGGCCAACGCGGAAAAGTCCATGGCGGCCATGGACGCGTTTTTGAGGACGGGCGGCCGGTTCAAGTCGGATGGCTGGAAGCGGTATTTGCGGTGGGATGAGTTGGCTGCGGCGGTGAAAGACGGGCAGTCGGGGCCGGTCAATGCCATTGTCGAGAAGATGCGGGCCGATCAGAAGGGCTTGGAGCGGCCGGAATATACGCAATTGCGGGATGCGCTGGGCGATTATGCCGACGTGTTAAGGGCATCTGCCAACAGCAAGTTCGAACAGGAATATGCTAAGCGGATGGACGAGTTGGCGGGTCAACTGGAGGGTTACGCGAAAGACCATACCAACGGCGATGCAGCGCTCGCCATCGGTCGCAATCTGGAATGGCTCGAAGATGCCCGCCAGGCGCCGGATGTAGTGAGTGCGATTCGCCGCACCTACGGTCGGCCGAACTTTTTTGGCTATGCGTCGCAGCGGTTTGCGGCCGCGGGGATCGAGCGCGATGTCGATCAGGTTTCGGCAGTTAACGACAACATCATGGGAACATCGCTGCATGGCACCGCGCGGCTGGTGGGACACACGACGCTGTCGCTCGACGACAATCCGAACGTAGCCAGCATGAACATTTTGCTCGGCGGCACGGCCTGGTCGAACAGCATCGGCTACAACGGTCCGGTGACGATTCACAGCAGCGCCGCGACGAGCGTTTCCGCCCGTAAGAACATCGTGATGAATGCCGACGGAATGGTCGGCTATGCGTCATGCGCCTCATGCGGCACGCGATCGACGATTCATAGCATTTGCGCCAAGTGTGGGCTCATCGAAAAGATCGCTTGGAAAAAGGCCGGCCAGCAGAAGGGCGAGGCCGAGGCGATTGGCTCGCAACACGCCAGCGCCCGCGTTTCGGGCCAGATGGACCGGGAAGCGGGCCGTATGATTGCCGAGCAAAATGAGAGATATCTCGATAAAGTGCGCAACCCGCTGCTGCGGAAAGGCGAATTTCCCGAGGAGCTGAATTTCAGCAGTACGCCGGATCGGGTACACGTGCGTTCGTTGCAGGAAAGCCCCGGCTTGATCGCTGCGCCGGATGAGCCGCCGGGATTTTCGCGCGATTATGATCTGGCGGCGCGGATGCACGAGTCGGCTGTTACGAATTATGGCGAAGGGGTGCTGGGCGGCTACGAACTGACCGATGTGCGCCTGGAAAGCATTATCAAAGACGATTTGAAGGCGGAGTTGTCGGAAGAGTTGCGAGTGACGCGGCCGGATGGAACGCTGGACCCGGAAAAAGACCCCTGGTCGATCATTTTCTCCAAGTCGCTCCCGGTGCGAGCGAAATTCAGCGGCGGCGGCGTGTGGATGGCGATCCGGGCGGACGGCTTCACGCGCGGCGAAGGGGATGCGCCGGGCAAATATAAGCCGGCGATCACCGAGCTGGTTGAGATTTCGGCCCAATACAAGATCGACAAGACGGACAAAGGGGCCACGATGAAGCGCGACGGCGACGTCCGCGTGCGGTTTCCCAATCGGACTAATCCCGATCAGATCACGATTCGTGACAATGCGATCGTGACGTTCATCCGCCGCAAATTCCGCAGCCTGTTTAAAGAAGAGTTCGTCGGCGAAGGGCTCAAGTTTAAGGGCGAATGGGAAAAAGCCGGCGTGTTAAAGCTGGCGGAAATTCAGTCGGATAATGCGTGGGTGCGGCTGGGTTGGGAAATGACGGGCGAGGGGGCCTCCCCAGCCATCGCTGCAGGCGGAGAATAGGCGAAGAGGCAAAGAACCAAGAACCGAAGAACCAAGAACCAAACGGTCGCTGGTTTGCGGTTCATCTGCTTGGTTCTTGGAATTTGGCTCTTGGAGCTTGGAGGCTTCCTGGCATGACGCACGCTGTTGAAATCACGTTCGATTGTTTGCCGCTCCGCAGTGTCGGCCGGCTGGATGTTCCGATCGATGCTTCGCCCAAATATCGCGAGCGGTGCCAGGCCATCAAAAACGCGATCGAAAAGCACGGCTCACACAATACGTACTATCTCTATAACGCGAGCTGCACGTTTCATCTGACGAATAATCAGAACATCGGGTCGCTCGAATTCAAGTTCGACGGCACCGTGATCACCGACGGCGAGGACATGCACGCCCAGCATGCCGATCTGACCGTTGAACTCGTCAAGGAAACGTGCGACTGGCTCACCGCCCCCATCGTCGAATGGTTTGCCGAGACTGTGCAGCACGCGATCTGCGTCGAATTCGAGCTCTACATTCAAGCCGGCGATTTGGATCGCACCAAAGAACGCATCGCCAAGCTACAAAGCGAAATCGAGAAAACTGGCGGGCATGTGGGGATGTATTTGTAATTGGCGATGTTAGCGTACGGACTACTCGGCAAGGTCCACGATTCTCATAGATGCGGCTTGCGCAACGAATAACCGAGTCGATTCGAAAAGAGCTCAAGGCCATCGAGGCCGACACAAAAAAAGACGCGAGCGATTAACGATCTCTCTGGGCAGGCATAAGAGGGACGTTCTGCTTTTTGGATCGTACTATCGTTCGACCGCTCGCACATGAAGCACTTGTACTTCACGCAGCCGCTCCAGAACGCGAAACCAGACAATGAGCGGATACTTGAACAGTATCCGATAGCCACGACTGCGTGATTCACCCGCTTCGAGCAGCTTGAACGAAAGTTCGGTGTTGATCCGCGTGGCCGTGTTCTGAATGCCTTCCTTGTCAAACGACGCTTTCCAAATCTCATCGAGCTGGTCCAGCGCCGCATCCTCCCACAGAACACGATAGCTCACTTTCGCCGCTCCCATTCGGCGACGAGGGTCTCCAGCGGACGCCCATGAAAATTCGCCGCTCGGCGATCCAGCTCCTCTTCGGGAATATCCAGCTCTAGAGCAGCCGAAGGAACGAAGTGGCCAACAATTCTCCCCTGGTCATCGCAAACATCCACCGGCTGGGACAGTCCCTGCAACTTGGCCAGCATCGCACTATCAACCGTAAGGCGTGACATGAGTTCTTATACTCCTGCCTAATTCTACTCCGCTGCAGCAAAGGCTTCAAAACCAGCGGCGGCATTTTTGCAGATTCGGCCCGTCATTCATCCCGCAACTGCGGCGGCAACCGATTCGGCCGGACGTTGTCGTAGCAGTGCAGGGCGGCGAACCGGCGGAGGGAGGCGGGGATGCCGACGGCGGTGAAGCCGGGGTGGCTGGTGGAGGGATAGGGGCCGCCGTGGTTCATGGCGGGGCTGACGGCGACGCCGGTGGGCATTTTGTCGTTGATGAGGCGGCCGACTTTCAGCCGGAGTTGGGGGGCGAGGCGGTTATAGGCGGCGTCGTCTGCGCCGGTGGTGTGGGAGTAGATGCAGCCGGTGAGGTTGCCTTCGAGATGTTCGAGGCAGCGGGCGACTTCGTCGAGGTCTTCGGCGACGATGACGAGCGAGGCGTTGCCGAAGGCTTCGGTTTGCAAAGCTTCGGGGGCGTCGAGGAATTGCTGGCCGCTGGCGCGGAGCAGCGTGTTGGCGTGGCAATAGCCGGAGCCGGTGGAAGCCTTGCCGCCGACGAGCGTATGAGCACCAGCGCGAATCAAGAACCCAATGCCTTGCTGGAGCGATTTGGCGACATTGGCGGAAAGCAGCGTGCCGACGGGCGCGGCTTTGAATTTGGCAACGACGGTTTCGAGAAACTTTTCGGTCGTATCGCCAGCGATCAACAAGACGAGGCCGGGATTGGTGCAAAACTGGCCGGCACCCATCAGGCAGCTCGTTGAAAACTGCCCCGCAATGTCGTCGAGGCGTTCTTCGAGCGCACCGGGCAAAATCACGACTGGATTCACACTAGAGAGCTCGAGATAAATGGGCTTGCCGGCTTTGTCGGCGGCGGCTTTGAGCTTCAGGCCGGCGTGGCGGCTGCCGGTGTAGCCGGTGGCGCCGACGCGGGGATCGGAGACGAGCTTTTCGCCGTCTTCGTGGCTGGTGCGGAAGAGGAGTTGAATCCAGCCGGCGGGGAGGCCGACTTGCTCGGCGGCGGCGTGGGCTTCTTTGGCCAGCAGCAGGGTCGTGCCGGGATGCGAGGTGTTGGCTTTGGCGATGACGGGGTTGCCGCTGGCGATGGCGGCCGCAAAATCGCCGCCGGCGATACTGTTGAAGGCGAGCGGAAAGTTATTGGGGCCGAAGACGATTACAGGGCCGATCGGGCCGAACATCGAGCGGATGTTGTTTGGCTTGTCGATTGTCGGCAACGCCCACGCGCCCTCGCGAGCGGCGGCGGCCGCCTGACGAAGTTGACTCGTTGTTCGCGGCAGCTCGTTGTCCGCCAGGCGCGGCGAAACCGGCAGGCCGGATTCGCGGTTGGCCATTTCGACAATGGCCGCCTTATTCGCTTCGATGCGGGCGGCGTAAGCATCGAGAAAATCGGCGAATTGCGACGCGTCGTGGCGCTTATCCGCCGGCCAGTCATTGACCCAGCGATTGTGGAAGGCAACGGAAGCCGCTTGGAGAGCTTCGTCGCAGTCGGCCCAGGTGCTGATCGGAAATTCGTCGAGCGGCTCGCGGGTGGCGGGGTTTTCAGCGCGGAACGAGCCGGAGGAGTTGGCGGAGCGCCAGTGGTTGGCGATGAGAACGGGTTGGGTGGGCATATCGGTGGTGGTGATCATTGTGGGGCAGGCTTCCAGCCTGCCGTAACTTTATGGCAGGCTGGAAGCCTGCCCCACGGCGGCTTTCATTTTTTCGAGGCCGGTGCGGGCGACGGTGAGGGCGTCTTGCTCCCAGTAGGCGCGGTTGAAAAGTTCCAACGAGAGGGCGCCATTGAAGCCGGTAGCCAGCAAGTCGCGGACGATTTGCGTGAGCGGGGCGACGCCGTCGCCGGGATAGACGCGGTGGGCGTCGGAAACGGTTTCGCGGGGCGGCGAGGCGGGGAAATCATTCATGTGGAAGCAGTTCATGGCCGCGCCGGAGAGCAGCCGCAGGCCGTCGAAGCCGCTGCCGCCTTTGTAAAGGTGATAGATATCGAGCAGGACGCAGGCTTTGGGATGCTTGCTTTCGGTGGCGACGAACATTGTCTCGCCGAGCTTGCTGAGCGTCGTGGAAAAGCCCCAGACTTCGAGCTGTGGGAGAACGTCCATGCTCACGCCGAGCTCGATAAGCGTGCGAAAGCGCTCGGCGGCAGCTGAAAGATCGACGTTCGTGTCCTTCGTTGCGCCGGCTGGCGGGGCAGCGATGTGCGTGCCGCCGATGGAGCGGACGAGGTCCATGTCTTTTTTGGCGTTCTCCAGGCCAGCGGCGCGCTTGGCGTCGTCGTTGACGATCCATTCGGCAAAGCCAATGGCGCTGACGACTTTCAGGCCGCGGTCGGCGATGCGTTTGCGGAGATCGTCAATACTGCCGCCGTTTTGCTGATACTGTCGCAGCTCATTGATCCAGGGCTCGATGGCGTCGTAGCCGGCTTTAGCGGCGAGATCGACCTGGTCTGGCACCGCGAGCTTTTGGCCGCGGATGGTGCTCATATTGAGGCAGAATTTGGGACGTGGCGGAGCGGTTGGGGCTGCGACGGCGCTGTTTCCGGCACCGGTGAGAGTAGTGGCTGTGCCGGCGGCTGCGGCGGCAGCTAGAAGGCTGCGGCGGGTGAGAATTTGGGCAACGGGTTGGCGCATGGAAACGGCCTCTGGCGAACGGCAAGACAGATGGTGGGCACAGCCCACCCTACGGATGCCCACGGTGGGGATGTGGACATTGTTGCCGCGAAGGCCAGAGGCCGCAATGAGTCGGTCGTTCTCGTAGGTCCCGCCTGCCGGGCGGGACGTGATGCTCGATGCGAGTTGAGATTGCAGACGAAGGTCCGGCTCGGCAAGCCGGACCTACTTCCTGCCGGACGCTATTTCTTATCGCGGAGCTCGTCGATTTCCTTCTCGAGCTTGTCGAGCTTCTTCATGATGGCGTCGAGCTTGGTGTTGGTGTCACTGTCGCCATGGAATGCAAATGTGCGGGCCGCGACGACGGGTTTGGCGGGTGCGGCTGGAGGCACCGGCGGAACTGGCGCAACCGGGGCAGCAGCGGGCCTCGGCGGCATCGGAGGCATCGGCGGAATCTTGAATTCACCCGCGATTTTGCCATCTGGCGTGAGCCAAATCTTGCGGTCGGCGTTCGCGACGACGGTTGGTCCTTTCATGTGACCGAGCATCTTCTGAACGTGCGTGCGAACGTCTTCCGGCAGGTCGCCGAGCTTGTCTTCGGTGACTTCCCATTCCTGATCTTTGCGCTTCACGTGAATTTTTGTCGGTTCGGCGCCTTGTTTATTGATTTGGACGGAAAGATCTTTCGGAAAATCAGCCTTCAAAGCCTTCGTCGTTTCTTCCTTGAATCGAACATCGACGCGGGGCGAGACAATGGCGGGCTTGGCGAACCACATGCCAAAACCTTCTTTGCCGGCGGCGGACTTGAGCTTCTCCATGGCTTCTTCAAGCTGCTTCATTTCGGCGGCGAGCTTGGGCTTTTGGATTTCGATCTTGCGGCGGACGAATTCGGCGACCGCATCGGCTTTGGCTTTTTGTTCAGCAACTGCCTCAACTTGTTTGGATTGGCCGTCGCGTTTGAGAATGATGATAATTTGCTTACCTTTGGCGGCTTCGACCGATTTGATCAGGTCGCCCACGCCTTTAAGCTGCGTGTCGCCGGCCTGCAGGAGAATGTCATACTTTTTGATCTCGGCTTTCGCGGCGGGGCTGTCCGGCGAGACGTCTTCGACGGCCAGGCCGTGGTCGATGGCGAGCTGCCGCTTGGCGAGTTCGGGAACGACGGCGACTTGGACGCCGAGCCAGTATTCGGTGGCGGACGATTCGTCGTTGTCAGCCTTGTCGTCGTCCTCATTGAGAACGACATTGAATGTTTTAAGTATGGGCGGATTTAGTTGCTCCACAATCAGCTCAATGGGACCACCGGGGATGAGGACGTCATCCTGGCCGGTGGCCATGAGGGGGAAAGTCGCGGCAGTTAAGGCCGCTGCGAGCAAAGTGAGCCGTTTCGTATTGGTCATAAGGCTTCCTTTCATCATTAGTACCGTCGGCTGACAGGTGTGATTTGATAGCCATCGAGCGGAACGATCATTTGCCGGCCGTCTTCGAGGTCAGCTGGCAGATATTCTTGTTGATGCTGGACGTCGTAGCCGTGACGGCGGAGGAGGTCGATAATTTCCGGGCCGATGGGCGGGGAAGCGCTCGTCAAAAAGTCGTTTGCGTTGCGCCCGACTTCATAGACTGGCACCTGGCGGGTTTCCGAATCGCCGCCGTTATCGACGACCAACTGCAGGTTGCCGACGTTACGCGGCTGTTGTGTGTCGGCGTCAGTCGGAACCGTCTCATTCGCCGTCGGCTGCGTGTTAAAGTTGCCGGCGAGAATTGAATCTTTCACGCGGGCGGAGAAAAATTGCGGAGCGATCAGGCCGAGCGCGAATGCGATAAAGAAGCTGGCGGCGATTGCCAGCAGCGATAGCGGCGAGAGGCCACCGGTTCGCGTGAGGGCGATTTGATTATTTGCCGGAATGCTTTCGGGTCGGTCAAGCGAGCGGCGGAGATCGGTGAGTTCGTGGCCGAGGGCTTGCGATTCCAACATCGCAAGCGCGCAGCGCCGCCAGCCGCCGGGTTCGCCGTCGAGAGCGGCGAGAAAGGCACGGTATTCGGCAGGGGAAAGTTCGCCGTCGATGAGGCGGTTGAGGCGAGAATCGTTGATGTTGTCGTGCATATTTCGATCAATCAATGTTCGAAGGATAAATTCGTGGTGAGCGGGGACAGAGATACCGGGAGGCTAACGCCTCCCGCTCGCCGGGTTCAGTTCGATTACATCCAATGCGGCGAGTTCTTGCCGTAGCCGGGCACGGGCGCGGTGGAGGCGGGCTTCGACGGCGGAGTGGCTGATGCCAAGTTGGGCGGCGATTTGGTGGTAGTTCCAGTTTTCGGTGTATTTGAGCATCAGGATTTCGGCGTCGCGGCCGGCGAGTTTTCCCAGGGCCTCGCGGATGAGGCTGCGGCGCTCTTTCGCGAGGAGCCAAGCAAGCGGGTCGGGCTGGGACCGCTGATTTAGGTCGTCGGCAGCGAGCTGCTGGCCATAGCGGTCGGTCAGCTTGCGGCGACGGCCGCACTTGCGGCGGTACATCAGCGACTGCACGACGACTAGCCGATACAGCCACGGAGCTACTTTCGCCGGATCGGCCAGCGGGGCGGCTTGCTTGACCGCGGCAAAGGCGACCTCTTGCATGACCTCCTCAACAGCTTGCCGCTCGCGGAGGCGCGCAAAGGCGACCGTTCGCAGCCAGCGGTCGTGCTGGGCGAGAGCTGCTGGCCAGTCGATCGCGGTTGGGTTCATCCGCTTGCTTGGCGCCTTCTATTACTACCGTTGCCGCTGCCTAGCGGTTCTTGCGAAGAAGGGCCATAATCAGCCGTTCATTATCAACTTTGATAGCAAATGGGGGCGTTCATGAGCTGCTGGCTACGCGGTTTGGCCGCTCTCGCAAAACCTCTCGGATTGTCCGTTATAGTCGTGGCGGCACTGCTTGGCTGGTCTCTGCTGGCACAGGAAATTCCCTCCATCACCGATAAAAAAGCACTCCAACCCAAAATTGGGGCGATCGCCTCCATGAAGCACGACATACAGACGTTTGGCAAGACGGCCGATGGCCAGGACGTAAAGGTCCACACGCTGACAAACCTGAAGGGGCTGCGGGTGCGGCTGATTGACTACGGCGCGACGCTGATCAGCGTCGAGACGCCCGACCGAAGCGGAAAAAACGCCAATATCACGCTCGGCTTTCCAACGCTCGACGGTTATTTGCAGCAGCATCCGTTTTTTGGCTCGACAGCCGGCCGTTTTGCCAACCGGATCGCCAAGGGAAAATTCACGCTGGACGGCAAAACGTACACGTTGGCGACGAACAACGGTCCGAACCATTTACACGGCGGCAAGAAGGGTTTTGACGCGGTGATGTGGAAAGGCGAGGCGGTTTCGAATCCGGATTACATCGGCGTTTCGTTTCAGTACACGAGCCCCGATGGCGAGGAAGGCTATCCGGGGGCGCTAAAAACGACGGTGACCTACACGCTGAACAACGCCAATGAGCTGGCGTTTGATTACAGCGCGACGACTGATAAGCCGACGGTTGTGAATTTGACGAATCATTCGTATTGGAATCTGGCCGGCGCGGGCAGCGGCGATATTTTGAAGCACGAGCTGATGATCAATGCGGATAAGTATCTGCCGATTGACGATACGTCGATTCCGCTGGGCGAGCCGGCGGCCGTAAAGGGAACGCCGTTTGATTTCACAACGCCGCATGCAATCGGCGAGCGGATCGGCGAGCTGAAGAAAGAGCCGCATAAGACCAAGGGCTACGATCACTGCTTTGTGCTACGCGGACAGGACGGCAAGTTGTCGCTTGCAGCCCGCGTGAAAGAGCCGACGAGCGGCCGAGTGATGGAAGTCTTCACGACCGAGCCGGGTGTGCAGCTTTATTGTGGCAATTTTCTCGATGGTTCAGCAAGCGGCGGCGGCAACAAGCAACACGAGGGGTTTTGCCTGGAAACGCAGCATTATCCGGATTCGCCGAATCAGCCGCAGTTTCCCAGCACGGTGCTCCGGCCGGGGCAGACATATCGGTCGAGGACGATGCACCGGTTTGGGGTTGAATGACCAAGCTCGAAGAACCGACGAATTCAAAATCTGAAATCTCAAATCTGAAATTCGCTATGTCCGATTGGCTCGAAGAAGGCACCAAAGTTCCCGCGTTCACGCTCACGGCGGATGATGGCAGCAAAGTGAAGCTGGCTGACCTGAAAGGCAGTCCGGTCGTGCTCTATTTCTATCCGGCTGACGATACGCCGGGCTGTACGAAAGAAGCATGCGCCTTTCGCGACCGGTCCAGCGAGTTGAAGAAGCTCGGCGCGAAGATCTATGGCGTGAGCCCGGACGATGTAGCGAGCCATGTGAAATTCCGTGACAAGTACAAGCTGAATTTTCCGCTCTTGGCCGATCCTGATCACGCAGTCGCGGAGAAATTTGGCGCGTGGCGCGAAAAGAATATGTATGGCAAAAAGAAGATGGGAATCGCTCGTTCCACTTTTCTCATCGGGCCTGATGGAGTCATTGAAAGAGTTTGGCGCGCAGTCAAAGTCGATGGCCACGACGCGGCGGTGATCGAAGCGTTGCAAAAACTGAAGTCAAAGAAGTGACAAATCCCGACTTGTGAATCTCTCGGTTCACGGAGGACAAAGTCGACATCCGATGCTCCTGATCGACGGCCACCTCGACCTCTCGATGAATGCCCTGGAGTGGAACCGCGATCTCACGCGGCCACTCGCAGAGGTCCGCCGGCGAGAGACAGGGCAGTCCGACAAGAAAGACCGCGGCCGTAACGTCTGCACGCTCGACGAAATGCGCCGCGGTGAAATCGGTCTCTGCATCGCGACTCAAATCGCCCGCTACGTCGCCGAAGGAAACTCGTTACCGGGCTGGCACTCGCCCGAAATCGCCTGGGCCATGACGCAGGGCCAATTGGCCTGGTACCAAGCGATGGAAAAACGTGGCCAACTCACGCAGATTCGCGATCGTGCGGGCCTCGCGCGGCATCTCGAAATATGGAACTCGTCTCGCCGCGATTTCCAAGAGAAGTCGCTGCCCATTGGCTACGTGCTTTCTCTGGAAGGCGCCGACTCGATCGTTGATCTTAGCTATCTCGAAGTCGCTTTTGCGGGGGGACTGCGGGCGCTGGGGCCGGCTCATTATGGTCCTGGCCGCTATAGCCCGGGCACGGGTGCCGCGGGCGGGTTGACTTTAGCGGGTCGCGATCTGGTCCGGGAGATGCGCCGGCTGGGGATCATTCTCGATGTCACGCACCTGACGGACGAGGCTTTTTGGGAGGCGCTCAATCTTTACGATGGGCCTGTGTGGGCGAGCCACAACAACTGCCGGGCCTTGGTGCCGCATCAGCGACAATTCAACGACGACCAACTTCGGGAGTTGATCCGCCGCGACGCGATCATCGGCGCGGCGTTTGACGCCTGGATGATGGTTCCCGGTTGGGTCCGCGGCCAATCGACGCCGCACGAAACCGGCTGCAAAATCGAGACGATTGTCGATCACATCGATCACATTTGCCAACTGGCCGGTTCGAGTCGTCATTGTGCGATCGGCTCCGATCTGGACGGCGGTTACGGCACGGAGCAAACGCCGCTCGATCTGGATTCCATCGCCGATCTTCAGCGACTGAAGGGCATCCTGGCTCACCGCGGCTTTAGCGAGTCGGACATCGCGGGTATCATGCACGGCAACTGGATTCGCAAACTGGCTGAATCACTTCCTTGATCCAGAGTCAGGTGAGTGGTGAGTATGTGAGTGCAAATCAAGCGTTCACTCACCTACTTACTCACTCACCCACTCACGCCCCATGCCATGAAGCTTGCCAAATTTCGTCAATCCGATGGCCAATTTGGAGTCGGCCGCGTCGAAGGCGATCACATTTTGCCGTTCGACCTCTCGGCGGGCCAATACCGGTCGCTATTTGAAATTTTGGAAGCGGATAATCCCTACGAGGCGGTGGAGTTTTTATCGCGCGAGGATGAGCAGATTCCGCTCGAGCAATTGACGCTCTTGCCGCCGATCGACAATCAGGAAATCTGGGCGGCGGGCGTCACGTATAAGCGAAGCAAGACGGCGCGAATGGAGGAATCGACGACAGCCGCTTCGTGCTATGACCGAGTGTATGCATCGCCGCGGCCGGAGCTGTTTTTCAAGGCGACGCCGCATCGCGTCGCGGGTCATGGTCAACCGCTGCGAATCCGGTCCGATTCGAACTGGAATGTGCCGGAGCCGGAGCTGACCCTGGTCTTGTCGAGCAAGTTGAACCTCGTCGGCTACACAATCGGCAATGATATGAGCTCGCGGGACATTGAGGGGGACAATCCGCTCTATCTGCCGCAGGCCAAGTGCTACAACCAGTCGTGTGGCATCGGGCCGTGGATCACATTGGCCATTGGCATGCCGCCGCGAAGCG
Source organism: Pirellulaceae bacterium (assembly GCA_036496265.1). Lineage (GTDB taxonomy): Bacteria > Planctomycetota > Planctomycetia > Pirellulales > Pirellulaceae > CAYLLN01. The sequence goes on from DASXLL010000075.1 coordinate 14,707, forward strand.
AAATCGGCATCCGGCTGCTCGTACATCGGACCGGCAAAATCGTTTACGACGGCCGCACGGGCGTCGATCAAATGGCCCGCACGTTTGAGAATCTTGTCGGGTGGTTAGGGCGCGATAATTCTTTTCCCACCGGCGCATTTTTGCTGACCGGCACCGGGATCGTGCCGGATAGCGGTTTTACGCTGGAAGCGGATGATATCGTGGAGATCAAGGTGGACGGTATCGGGACGCTGCTAAATCCGGTCGTTCAAGGTTGAACGGATCCGATCCGAACCTTTGGTCGCCGCCGGTGTCATGTGCGAGCGAGGAGAACATCCATGCCCGAAATTGCGATCATCGACTACCAAATGGGCAACCTGCGAAGCGTTCAGAAGGGCTTCGAGAAGGTAGGCCACACGGCGATCATCACCAGCAATCCGGCCGAGTTGGCGAAGGCCGATCGCGTGGTGCTTCCGGGAGTTGGCGCGTTTGGCGACGCGATGGCCGAGCTGCGGCGTCGGGATTTGGTGCAGCCGATTCGCGATGCGGTCGATTCGGGCAAGCCGTTTTTGGGAATTTGTCTTGGGTTGCAATTGCTATTTGATGTCGGCTATGAAGGCGGCGAATTTGAGGGACTGGGCATTCTGGGCGGGAAAGTTGCGCGGTTCGATTTGCCGCCGACGCTGAAAGTGCCGCATATGGGGTGGAACCGCGGTGCCTTCAAGCGACGGGCGCCGGTTTTGGAAGGTCTGGCCGACGGAACATTCTTTTACTTTGTCCATTCTTATTACGCGGTTCCTGATCACCCCGCCGTCGTCGCAATTGAAGCCGATTACGGTCAACCGTTTTGCGCCGCCGTTTGGCGCGACAATCTCTTTGCCACGCAGTTTCACCCGGAAAAGAGCCAAGCGGATGGGCTGCGGATTCTCAAAAACTTCGCCGAGTTGCCGATTGCCATAGCTCACTAGCGGGTCATTTTTCCCGCCCGTTGCTTTGCCGACTGCGCTGTGGCATATTTCGATCTTCTCATGCATTCTTAACGCAACGCTCGTGCAAGAATGCCGTCGCGGAACTGTGCTGCCAGGACTGGCGAAACGGGATTAGCGCATGCAGATTTGGCCGGCCATCGACCTTCGCGGCGGCAAGTGCGTGCGCTTGCGGCAGGGTGATTACAGCCGGGAGACCGTTTACGGCGATGACCCCGCGGAGGTGGCCAGGCGGTGGGTCGGCGAAGGCGCGACGTGCCTGCACCTGGTTGATCTGGATGGCGCTCGGGATGGCACAATCGTTAATTTGAAGGCGATTGAGGCAATTGTGACCGCCGCTGGCGTGCCTTGCGAGCTCGGCGGCGGAATTCGCGACGAGGCGACGATTGAGCAGTTGTTAAAAACCGGCCTGTCTCGCCTGGTGATCGGCACCCGGGCGCTGAAAGAACCGAATTGGTTCCGCGACGTCGCTCGCCGGTTTCCGCGGCAGCTTGCCCTTGGTATTGACGCCAAAGCGGGACTCGTCGCGACGGATGGTTGGCTGGAAACGAGCAGTCAGCGAGCCATCGATCTGGCTCAGCAGTTTGCGAGCGAGCCGATTGCTGCGATCATCTATACGGATATTGCCCGCGACGGAATGCTGGCGGGGCCTAATTTGGAGGCCATGCAGGAAATGAACGAGGCGGTCGAGATGGACGTCGTTGCCTCGGGCGGCGTCACCAATGTCGACGACGTGCGGAATCTCGCCAAGATCGGCATGGCCGGCTGCATTATCGGCCGCGCACTCTACGAAGGCACTTTGACGCTCCCCGACGCCCTCGTGGCCGCGAAAGATTTTCAAGCCACTAGCCACTAGGCACTGACAACAGACTACTGACCAAACGGAAAGCTCTCCATGTCCAAGTACAAACCAGCAGACATTCGCAACATTGCCCTCTGCGGCCACGGCGGCTGTGGAAAGACGACGTTGGCCGACAAGCTGCTCGTGAAGACGGGGGCAGTCAGCGGCGAGCCGAGCGTCGATGCGGGCACGAGCATCGGCGACTTTGATGCCGAAGAGAAGGCCCACAAACGGACGATCGAGGCCAGCGTCACGCACTTTGAGCATGCCGGCAAGCGATTCAACGTCGTCGATACGCCCGGCTATGCGGATTTTATCGGCCAGACGATCGGCGCGCTCCGCGGCGTCGATACGGCCGTGATCGTGATCAATGCCCATAGCGGCATCGAGGTGAACACCCGCCGTGTTTTTAAGGAGGCGGAGAAGGCTGGCATCGGCCGGATGATCGTCATCAACAAGATGGACGAGCACAACATCGAGTTTCCGGCACTTGTGGAGCGAATTCGCGACACATTTGGCAACAAATGCGTGCTGTTCAATGTGCCCATCGGCCATGGCAGTGATTTCAAGGGCGTCGTCAGCACGCTGGATACGAAAGACAACGTCGCGGGGGCGCTGGTCAATCCCACCGAGCTTCACACGTCGCTCATCGAGTCGATCATCGAGGTCGATGAAGAGCTGATGATGAAATATTTTGAAGGCGAGGAGCCGACGCACGAACAGCTCGACGCCTTAATCGTCCCCGCCGTCGCCGCGGGCACGTTGGTTCCCATTATTTGTTGTTCGGCGAAGACGGGCGCGGGGCTTAGCGAGTTGCTGGATGCGATTGTGGAGTGTGGTCTGCCACCGACCGCCGTGGCCCACAAGGCCACGCGGGAGGGCACGGAATTCGACGTGAAGTCGGATCCGAGCGGTCCGCTCGTGGCACAAGTGTTCAAGACCCGCATCGACCCATTTGTGCAAAAGCTAAGCTTCATCCGCGTTTTCGGCGGCACAATGAAGAAGGACGAAACAGTTCCCACCACGACCGCTCGCAAAGGCATGAAGCTTGGTCCGCTCTTGGAAGTGCAGGGCGGCGAAACGAAACCGGTCGATACCGCATCAGCTGGCGACATTGTGGCGATTGCGAAGATGGAAGAATTACACACGGGCACGTCGCTCGGCGTCGCCGAACTGTCAAAAATCCCCTTCCCGACGCCGATGGTCGGCGTCGCCGTTACGCCCAAAAGCCGCAACGACGAAGCAAAGCTATCCGCGTCGCTGCATAAGATCGTTGAGGAAGATTCGACTTTCAAGCTGGACCGCGATCCGCAGACGAAAGAGTTGGTGACCACTGGCATGAGTGAGCTGCACTTGCAAATCATCCGTGAGCGGCTGCATCGCCGCGACAAGCTCGATGTCGATACGAAGCCGCCAAAAATTCCGTTTCGCGAGACGATTCAGACGACCGCCGAAGGAATGTACCGCCACAAAAAGCAATCCGGCGGCCGCGGGCAGTTCGGCGAAGTCCACATCCGCATGTTTCCGTTCGCGCGCGGCACGAAGCCGGAAGAATTCTGCACGAAAGAACGGTTCCCGCACCTCAAAGAGTTTCACTACGACGAGCAGCACAACTTTTTGTGGGTTAACACGGTCGTTGGCGGCACGATACCGAGCAATTTTCTGCCGGCAGTAGAAAAGGGATTTAAGGAGCGCATGGAAAAGGGAGTCATCGCCGGCAATACCGTTCAAGATGTGGCGGTCGAAGTCCACTTTGGCAAGTATCACGACGTTGATAGCTCGGAAGCCGCATTCAAAATCGCCGGCTCGATGGCTTTTCGCAACGTCTTTCTGCAGGCCCGGCCGGCACTGCTCGAGCCGGTCGTGAAAATGGAAATCACCGTGCCAGAGTCGAACGTCGGAGACGTCTATAGCGACATGTCCAGCCGCGGCGGCCGCGTCCAAGGCAGCGACGCCGCCGGCGGCGGTTATCAGGCCGTCTTCGCCGAAGTTCCCTTACGCGAAGTCACTACCTACGCCCGCACGCTCTCCAGCATGACCGGCGGCCAAGGCAGCTTCTCGATGGACTTCGCCCACTACGACGTGATGCCCGGCAATGTGCAGCAAGAAGTCATTAGCAAGGCGCAGTTGCATGAGGAGGAAGAGGAATAGCAATCGGCGAGCGGGAGGCTTACGCCTGGCTTATGCCTCCCGCGCGCCATAAAACTGGCGAGACAAAAGAGCCGCACGTGGTTGCGAAGGGGTCAGGTTAGGCGGATAATCCGCGGCGCTACTCTCCCACCGGGATGACGGGACCGTCCTGGATTCTGAATGGCGGTTGGTTGGCCTCGCAGGGCGCGAGTTCGGCCAGATATCTCGATTATTGAAAGCCGAGGAAACCGATGACACGAGTGCTTGGTGCAGCGCCCGTCTGCGCGGTGCTGATGACGCTTGCCATGAATGCGGCGGTGGCACAGGGACCGCAAACTGGGGGCGGCGCAGCGGCGGACGAGCAACAGATTCGCCAGATGGTGGTGGGCTATACCGAGGCATTCAACAAGCACGATGCGAAGGCAGTGGCGGAGTTCTGGTCGCCGGACGCCGTTTATCAGAATCGCAGCACGGGCGAGCAGGTTGTCGGGCGGACGGCGATTGCCGAGCAATTCGCGGCGATGTTCAAGGCACAGCCGGAGCTGAAGCTGCAGGTGAGCGTCGAGTCCGTTCAATTCGTCTCGCCGAACGTGGCGATCGAGCGGGGGCAGGCGAAGTTGCTCTCGCCTGGAGCGGAGCCGGAGGAAGTGAACTATTCGGCCGTCGATGTGAAGCGCGATGGCAAGTGGCAACTCGACCGCGTGACCGACACGGCGAAGGAAACGCCGCCGTCGCATTACGAGCAGCTCAAGGTTTTGGAATGGATGGTCGGGCAGTGGACGACGGAGGCAGACAAGCCGGAGGCGGAGAAGGCGGAGGTCGAGGTCGATTGCAATTGGACCAAGAATCAGAACTTTTTTACGCGGGCGTTCAAAATTACGATCGGCAACGATTTTGATTTCTCCGGCATGCAAATTATCGGCTGGGACGCGGCCGCGAAGACGATTCGCTCCTGGACGTTTGATTCCAACGGGACATTCGCCGAGGCGACGTGGGAGCAGCGCGGCGGGAAGTGGTTTATCCGCAACCGCGGAACCCTGCCGGATGGCCGCGCGGCGACGATGATCAACGTTATGCAGCAGGTGGACGGGAAATCGTTCACGTGGCAGACGATCGAGCGGACGGCGGGGGACGAGCTGCTGCCGAACATCGCTGAAATCGTGATTGTGCGCCGGTAAGAGAAGAGAGGAGGGACGCAGAGCGTCCGGGGAGTGCGTTCCCACGCAGAGCGGGGGAACGAGGAAATCACAAAAACATTTAATTCGGATACAGCCATGAAACGCATCTTGGTCATCCTCGCAATCGTCAGCGTCGTGTTGGTCGCCTGGCAGTACGAAATTCTTGCGCGCGGAGGCGGCGGAGGTGGCCGCGGAGGCGGAGGAGGCGGTGGCGGTGGCGGCATGCGGGCGGGCGGCGGATTTTCGCCGTCCGGCGGAATGTCGCGGCCGTCTGGTCCGAGCATGGGTGCTCGGCCGAGCCCGGGCGCGGGAGCGCGCCCGAGTCCGGGCGTATCGGCAGGCCCCCGCCCCAGCGGCGGACCCGCGGCTGGTGCGCGGCCGGGTGGCGGCGTTCCGGGAGGCGGAATCGCTCAAGGAGGCGCGCGACCGGGCGGTGGACCGGGAGCGGCAGGTGCGGGACAGCGTCCGGGCCCAGGTGGCGCTGGTAATCTCGCGGGTGGTCGTCCTAGCGCTGGCCAATTAGGCAATTTTCTCGATATCTCCGGCCCAGCGACCGGCGCTATCGCAGCCGGAGGCGCGATTGGGGCTGCAGGCGCAATTGGAGCAGGCGGCAGGCCGGGCGGCGCGGCTGCCGATTTTCTCGGTGGAGCAGGTGCCAGCCAGCTTCCCGCGAATCGGCCAGGTGCTGGCGTCGGCGGCGGACCGGTTGGCCCCGGCAATCGGCCGGGCGCACCTGGCGCTGGCAATCGTGCAGATTTGGGTCGGCCCGGGACACCCGATCTCGGTCAGCCCGGAAGGCCCGATGCCGGTCGGCCTGGTACGGCGCGAGATAATTTTCAACAGAATCGTCCAGAACGAATCGATAACCGCGGCGAACGTCAAACAACGCGGCAGCAGCGCCGCGATGAAATCCACGACCAGTATCACCAGCACAATCCGGGCGACTTTTGGCAGCAATATCCCGGCTGGGCGGCGTGGGCGATCACGCGGCCCTTCGCCTGGGCAACGTGGGGCTCCGTCGGAAGCTGGTGCGGATATGGTGGCGATGCCATACCGTACAGCTATGGCGATAACGTGTATTATTCGGGCGATCAGGTTTACTATGGCGATCAGGCGGTGGCAACGGCCGACGAATACACACAGCAGGCCGCGACTTTAGCCGCGAGTGCGCCCGATACGGCGCCCGACAAAGCTGAGTGGTTGCCGCTCGGTGTCTTTGCCTTGACGCAAGACGGCCAGGCGACGGGCACCGATCCGACGCTATACATGCAGCTTGCGATCAGCAAGCAAGCGGTGATTTCTGGGACGCTGAAGAACACGCTGACCGGCAAAGTGCAGGCGCTCGAAGGTATGGCCGACACCAAGAGCCAGCGCGTGGCCTGGACGGTGAAAGATCAGGAGCGCCCGATCCTCGAGACAGGGCTGGCGAACCTCACGCAGGACACCTCGCCGGTGCTGATTCACTTTGCCGATGGCCAGACGCAACAATGGCTGATGGTGCGAATGCCCGAACCGAAGCAATGAGCAAGACGGACCGACCGTGTTTTGCTGCGCAAAACACAGCCACCCGACCAAGCGGTTAGCGATGTGCAGCGGTTGGAGCAATTTGAGATGCAAATTTAAGGTTGGCAGCATGCGAATATCATCTGGGTTGGTCCTGGCAGCGGCATATTTGATGCTGATTAGCGGCTGCCAAAAAGCTGCGCCGGCCACTGCGGAGCAGACGGTGCCCAAAGTGACTGTGACGCCGGTCATCGCGCAGCAAACGACCGACTCGGACGAGTACACGGGGCAAACGGAGGCCTCGGAGAGCGTGGAAATTCGCGCGCGCGTATTCGGCTATCTGAAGACAATTGACTTCAACGATGGCGACTATGTGACCGAAGGGCAAACGCTGTTCACGATCGAGCCGGACGAATATGCCGCGATTCACCAGCAATCGCTATCGCGGATTGACTTGGACGCGGCCAACCTCGAACTGGCGAAGGCCAAGCACAACCGGAATGAAACGCTGGTGCGAACCGGAGCGGTGAGTCGCGAGGAATATGAGGAAACCCGGGCGTCGGTCCTAACGGCTGAAGCCAAAATCACGGCTGCGAAGGCCGACGCGAACCGGACGGCAATCGATTTGAAATACACGGTGCTCAAGGCGCCAATGAGCGGGCGAATCGACCGGGCGTATGTTTCGAAGGGCAATCTGGTCACTGGCGGCCAAAATAATGGAACACTGCTGACGAAAATCGTCAAAGAACAGCCGATGTATGTCTATTTCGATGTCGATGAGCGGTCGCTCTTGCGGTATCTGAAGATGCGGCCAGATGTCGATCGAGATAAGGATCCCGGCAGTTTGCGCGAGCTCAAAATGCCTTGCTTCCTGCAGCTTGCTGATGAGCCAGAGTTTTCCCGCGAAGGCGTGCTGGATTTCGCTGCGAATGAGGTCAACAAGAACACGGGGACGGTGCGGATTCGGGCAGTATTTGCCAATCAAGACCGCAGCCTGGTGAGCGGCCTTTTTGTTCGCGTTCGCGTGCCGGTGAGTAAGCCGTATGACGCTTTGCTCATTCCTGAGCGCGCGCTGGCGACGGATCAGGACATTAAGTTTGTGTACGTCGTGGGAAGCGACGGCTTGGCCACGCGAAAAACCGTGGAGCTTGGTGGCCAGCGGGGCGAGATGCGAATTGTGACGGGCGGTTTGGCGGCTGGCGACAAGGTTATCGTCAAGGGTTTGCAGCGGGTCAGGCCGGGCCAGAAGGTTGAGGCTGAAGTGGCCGAGGCGAGCGCTGCGGCGACCACGCTGCACAAGCCGGTGCTGCCGTCGGGGCCGATGCGCACGCGGCCCGAAGCACTGCCCGCGGGTGGCAACGAGGCTCACACCCCGCAGGAGCGGTAAAGACGTGGCGAAGTTTTTTATCAATCGCCCGATCTTCGCGGCCGTGATCTCGGTCATGATCACGCTGGCGGGCAGCATTGCCGTTTTCATCCTGCCGGTCGCGCAGTATCCGGAGATCACGCCGCCGACGGTGCAGGTGACCTGCACCTATCCGGGCGCGAGCTCGAAGGTTGTTGCTGAAACGGTCGCCGCGCCAATCGAGCAACAGGTAATCGGCGTCGAAAACGCGCTCTACATGAGCTCGCAATCGACAAACGACGGCGGCTACAACCTGACCGTGACGTTTGAGGTTGGCACAAACCTCGATATGGCCCAGGTACTCGTCCAAAACCGCGTTAACCTGGCGCTGCCAACGCTGCCCAGCGAAGTGAAGCAGACCGGCGTCAGCGTCAAGAAGAAATCGCCGAGCATCTTGCTGGTCGTGAATCTGATTTCCCCCAGGGGCACGTACGACCAACTTTATCTGAGTAATTACGCGACCATTCAAATTCGCGATGAACTGGCACAAATTAAGGGTGTCGGCGACGTCACTTATCTGGGACAGCTCGATTATTCGATGCGGGCCTGGATCGATCCCGAGAAGATGGCCGCCCGCAAGTTATCGGCGAGCGATGTCGTTGCCGCGCTCCGCGAGCAGAATGTGCAGGTCGCCGCCGGTTCGCTGGGCCGGCCGCCGGTGCCGACAGGGCAGGCGTTTCAGTACACGCTCAGCACGCTCGGCCGTCTGACGCAGCCCGAGGAATTCGGCGAAATCGTGGTGAAGATGGGCGCAGACGGCCAGCTCACTCGCATGCGCGACATCGTGACGGACGCGCGCAAGGACGAAGCGGGCAAGCCGTTCGGCGGAATTCAGCTCGGCGCAAAAGTCGAGGACACCTCGTGCAGCCTCGATGGTCAACCGTCGATTGGTTTGGGCATCTTCCAACAGCCGGGAACGAACGCGCTCGACACGGCCAAGGCGATTCGGGCGCGAATGGACGAGTTGAAGGCCGGTTTTCCGCCGGACCTCGCTTACGCGATCGTCTATGACACGACGCCGTTCATCGACGAATCAATTCATGAGGTTTTTAAGGCCCTGCGGGACGCGATCATTCTGGTGGCCATCGTCGTTTTGGCGTTTTTGCAATCGTGGCGGGCGACGCTGATTCCGCTGATCGCGGTGCCGGTGGCTATCATCGGCACATTCGCGGTCATGCTCGGCTTGGGCTTCAGCCTCAATAATCTGTCGCTGTTCGGCCTGGTGCTGGCGATCGGCATCGTCGTCGATGACGCGATCGTCGTCGTCGAAGCTGTCGAGCATCATCTGGAGAACGGCTTAGCACCGAAGGCGGCCGCTGAGCACGCGATGGGCGAAGTGACGGGCCCGATCATTGCCATTTCGCTCGTGCTGATGTGTGTGTTTATTCCGTGCGCGTTTATCTCGGGCATCACCGGTCAGTTTTTCCGCCAGTTCGCCCTCACGATCGCCGTTTCGACGTTCTTTTCGGCCGTCAATTCACTGACGCTCAGCCCCGCTCTGTGTGGCTTGCTGCTGCGGCCAAAGCACGAGCAGCGTGACCCGCTGACGCTACTCCTCAACCTGGTTTTGGGGTGGTTCTTTAAATTGTTCAACCTGGGCTTCACGGCTGCGTCCGGCATTTACGCCCAGAGCGTCAGGATGCTCTTGCGAGTCAGCGTGATCGCGCTGGCCGTGTATGGCGGCCTGTTGTATTTGACGTATGTCGGCTTCACGAGTGTTCCGACCGGCTTTATTCCGTCGCAGGACAAAGGTTATTTGCTCGTCGATTTGCGGCTGCCGGACTCGGCGTCGCTGGAGCGAACGCAAGCGGTGATGGCCCAGGTCGATCGCATCGCTCGCGGCGAAGGAAACAAGCACGACGAGGAGGGCAGCGACAATCACGGCGAGCATGGCCATGACAAAACCGGCGGCATTCCCGGCGTCGGCCACACGATCACCATCTCCGGCCAGTCGATCGTGCAAAATGCGATTGGCTCAAATTATGGAACAGTTTACGTCGTGCTCGACGAGTTTCATCATCGACACGGCACGGAAATGGGCGCCGATGCGATTGCGGCGAAGCTGCGAGCCGCGTGCTATCGCGAAGTGCAAGAGGCGCAAGTGGCCGTGTTCGGTGCTCCGCCTGTCGATGGTCTCGGTAGCGCTGGCGGATTCAAGGTCATGGTTCGCGACATCGCCGCCCAAGGCTTCGATCAATTGCAGGAAGCGGCTGACGGCCTGGCCGCGAGCGGCAATCAGCAGCCGGGATTGGTCGGTCTGTTCAGCGCGTTTCGAGCCCGCACGCCGCAGATGTATGTCGATATCGACCGCGAGCGGTGCAAAGCGATGAAGGTGCCGCTGAACGAAGTGTTTTTGACGCTGCAGCTTTATCTCGGCGGATATTACACGAACGATTTCAATCAATTCGGTCGCACCTGGCAAGTGAATTTGCAGGGCGATCCGCGGTTTCGTTTGGGTCCGGAGCAGGTGCGGCAACTCAAAGTACGCAACCTGACAGGCGAAATGGTTCCCCTGGGCAGCGTGGCGTCCATCGAGGATACAGGCGGCCCGGCGCTAGTGATTCGCTACAACGGGGCGACAGCGGCAGCGATTAACGGCGGCTCGCTTCCGGGCGTCAGCTCCGGCACGGTCATCAAGACGGTCGAAGACGTCGCCAAGCGCGAACTGCCGCAAGGTATGAACCTGCAATGGACGGAATTGACACTATTGCAAATTCGTGCCGGCAACACCGCGATCATCGTTTTCGCGTTGGCTGTGGTGCTCGTGTTCCTGGTCCTCGCTGCTCAATACGAAAGTCTCACGTTGCCGCTCGCGGTGATTCTCGTCGTGCCGATGTGCCTACTCTGCTCGGTGGCGGGCGTCGCGTGGGCCGGCATGGATATCAACATCTTCGTGCAGATCGGATTCGTCGTTCTCGTCGGACTGGCCAGCAAAAACGCGATCTTGATTGTCGAATTCGCCAAGGAAAAATCGGCCAAGGGCGCGACGCCCGTGGAGGCCACCGTCGAAGCATGCCGCCTTCGCCTGCGACCGATCATCATGACCTCGATGGCGTTTATTCTGGGCGTCGTTCCGCTGGCGTTGGCCGTTGGCGCCGGCGCCGAAATGCGGAGCACCCTGGGCATTGCCGTGTTTTCCGGCATGCTCGGCGTCACGATCTTCGGCATCTTCCTGACACCGGTTTTCTATTACCTCGTCGTCAAGTTATTCGGCACGGGGACCTCGCCCGTCACGCCGAACGTGGAGCAGACGCAGACGCAGCCAGCAAATGGTGACGGCGCGGCGAAAGGTCCAGTTTTGTCCTCCACCGAGCATTAGTCTCGTGTAACCTGCCTTGGGCGATCCCTGATGATCAGTGTGCCGCGCGTTGTCGCGGCTTCAGGTTGGGAAACGGGCACAGCGGGACGCTCTTGGTCGGTTCGGCAAGAACTTCGGCCAGCGTAGTGGAAGCGAAGGCTTCTTCGACAGTCGCCAGTGCATTGTCCAGCCGTCGATGCAGCGGGCAGAGCCGTACACCGTGAGCGGCGAGGCCTAGTGGACAAGTGCGAATTCGCTCGATCGGTTCCACCGCGTTGACGACTTCCAAGATGGTTAGTTTGTCTGGCGATCTAGCAAGCGTTACCCCGCCACCCAAGCCGCGCGTCGAATGCACAATCCCGCCGCGGGCCAGCCCTTGCAAGACTTTGGAGAGATAGGCCCGTGGCACGCGGGTAGCCTGGGCAATCTGGTCCGTGGTTTGGGCCTCTGGGGTCTTGGCAGCCAGCAAAACGACGGCTCGCAGGGCATATTCGACGGTTTGGGAAAACATGCAAAACATTCGATTCGCGGGATAAAGTGGATATTGACATCCAGTTATAAGCCGATATCCTTAAGGGCATAACTGGATGCGTTTATCCAGTTTAGTCGCGGCGGCCGACAGCCGTCAACTTCAAATCGGGAGGAATGGGCCATGAAACACATCGATGAGGCACGTTTGGAAGAAGACACCGTTTACCGCGTGGGATATCTGAGTGAATTCGTGGGTTTTGGGCCCGATGACATCACGGCGATTCAGGGCGCGGCTCCGCATCTGGCGCCCCTAGTGCCGGTGCTCGTTGATGCGGTCTACGACAAGCTGTTTTCGTATGACTCCACGAAGCGGCATTTCGTGCCTCGGCAATCGGGCTACAGCGGGCCCGTGCCAGAAGGCATCGATGTGCTTCAGCAAGACCACGAGATGATCAAGTTTCGCAAGGAGCATCTCGGTCGTTATCTCGTGTCGCTCGTCACGCGGAATTATGACGCAAAAATGATCAATTACCTCGACATGGTCGGTAAAATGCATACGCCCAAGGCGGGCTCCGCGGAGCTCGATGTGCCGCTCGTGCAGATGAATGCCCTCATGGGCTTCGTTGCCGACGCGCTGACGAACGTGATTTTCGGCCTCAATATCGACCGACAGACCGAGATTCGCACAGTCCGGGCCTTCAATAAGCTCCTGTGGTTGCAAAACGATTTGATCACGCGGCACTACCAAAATAGTGTTGGGCAAGCTAGTGCTGGGCAGGCCGCTGCCGAGGTCGCCGAATTCGAGACCGCGGAAGCCGCGTAAGGGGATTGTCCATGTTTCGAGGCAGAATAATCTCGTTGTGCGGCTGGATACTCCTCGGCGCTTCAGCGCTCGCTCAGGAGTTCGAGCAAGCGCCGATTCGCTACAGCGAATCGAAGCCGGACAATTGCGTCTCGCGGCTGATCGAGCAAGTCGCGGCCGGCCAGACGAAGCTCGAACATGAGCCGCGTTTCGGCTATCTGCGGTCGCTACTCCAGGCGCTCCATGTGCCCACAGAGTCGCAAATGCTCGTCTTTTCGAAGACGAGCCTGCAGCGACACCGCATTGCGCCCAAAACTCCGCGAGCGCTGTATTTCAATGACGATGCTTATATCGGCTTTTGCCAGCAAGGCGATGTGCTGGAGATTTCCGCGGTCGATTCGCAGCTCGGGGCGGTGTTTTATACGCTCGACCAGGACCCGCTGCTCTCACCGCACTTTCGCCGGCAAACGGACAATTGTCTGATTTGTCATGGCTCATCACAAACGAAGGAAATCCCTGGCCACGTCGTTCGCTCGGTTTTCGCCGATGCCAGTGGCCTGCCAATCTTGTCCTCGGGCACCTACCGCATCGATCAAACGAGCCCGCTGGAAAGACGCTGGGGCGGCTGGTATGTGACCGGCACCCACGGCGATCAAAAGCATCTCGGCAACCTGATCGCCCAGGGGCAAATCGATCGCGACGAAGTCGATAACTCGCAAGGCCTGAATCAAACGTGTCTCGCCGGCCGCTTCGACACGTCGAAATATCTCTCGCCGCACAGCGATATCGTCGCCTTGATGGTGCTGGAGCATCAAGCCGACGCCCACAACTACATCACCCGGGCCAATTTTCTCACTCGGCAGGCACTGCACTATCAGCATTCTCTCAATCGCGAACTGCACGAGCCGGCGGACAAAGTCTGGGACAGCACCAAGAGCCGGATCAAGAGCGCCGGCGACCCGCTCGTGGAATATTTCCTTTTCAGCGGCGAGGCTGCGCTGACCGCGCCGATCTGTGGCACGTCCGGCTTTGCCGAAGAATTTGCCCAGCGGGGCCCGCGCGATCGCCAAGGCCGCTCGCTGCGCGACTTTGACCTGCGTACAAGGCTTTTCAAATATCCTTGTAGCTATTTGGTCTATTCGCCGAGCTTTGCGACCCTACCCAGCGAAGTGAAGCACTATGTGCTGACACGCATGAAAGACGTGTTGTCCGGCCAAGACCAAAGCGACAAATTCCAACATCTTTCGGCGGCGGATCGGGCCGCAATCCTTGAAATCCTGCGAGATACACTACCGGATTGGCCCGCGACGGAGATTGACCGCTGAAAGCAGAATCACGAACTCATTTGCATCAGCACAAACATAATGGCGCCGACGATGATAAAGAATATGCCCAGGCCCATCATCAGGCCGACGCCGACATACGAAAATGTGCGGTCGAGCGTACACATGGATGGATTGACGGGATCGTAAAAAACATCAACCGCCGCAGCGACGGGATAGCGGGCCGTGATCGCTTGGGCCTTTCCGATGTTTCCGCTCGCCGTGGGTCCGCCGAACTGGATTCGCTTGCCTTCGTAGCGCAGCCCATCGACCTCATATTCGTACGCGACCTGAGCGTGATACATGGTCACGCTGTTGTTTTGCTGGTCGGTGTGCTCCGACTCTAAGACATAACTTTTGAGCACCTTGGCTGTCGTTTTGGGCCAGGTCTGGCTGGCCGAGGCGAGCTTCCAGGTGCGGCGGGCGAACCACGCCAGGCCGAAACCGACCGCGATGAACACGAGGCCGAGCAGGCTAAACCAGTTGAAGCCGGGATCCGCGGCGGGGGCGTCGGGAGGCATGTGATTTCGATCCGATTTGTTGGCCGTGTTACTTGAGTGTCTTGCGGAGCCAGGCTATGAGTTGCTCCTGGTAGTCGGACTTCAATTTCTCCCAGCCGCCCATGCCGTGGCCCCCATCGGTAATGGTTATTAGATCGCACACATTTCCGGCGGCCCTCATTCGCCCTTGAAAGCGCGGCGATTGAGCATACGGCACTTGCGAGTCTTTGTCGCCGTGGATTAGTAAGAACGGCGGCAAGCCGCTGCGAATGTACGTGCTCGGCGACGCCTCGCGCAGCCGTTTCAGAGCATCGTCATTGAGTTCGGTGAGGCCGAGGAGCGCCTGCATCGATTCCCCCAAGGCGTTGCGACTTTTAACTGAAAACTCCAGGTCGTGCGGAGCATAAAACGGGACGACGGCGGCCAGGCCGAGCTCGGGGCCGCTCTTGCAGCCGACGTATGAAACCAAATGTCCGCCAGCCGATTCGCCGATCAAGGCAATGCGGTGAAGATCGACTTTGTATTCCTTGGCGTGCGACTTGACCCATTTCACAGCCGTCTCAACGTCATCGGCACAGGCCGGAAACCGATGCTCGGGCGCGAGGCGGTAATTGATTGAAAACCACGTGAAGCCTGCTGCAGAAAGCGGCGAGAACAGCGGCTTAATGAACATCTGCTTGTCGCCGCGAACAAATCCGCCACCGTGCACCAAGATGCAAGTGGCAAAGGGCCCATCGCCTTGCGGAACAAACGCGTCGAGCGTCAGGCTGGCATCGCCAACCTTGGCGAATTCGATATCGGTTCGCAAGTTACCGGCATTAGCAGCCTTGGCCGGCTCGTCGCCGCGAACGATGGCGGCAACGGCGATCAAGCTGATGACAACAACAGATTGCTTGGCAAAACGGTTCACGATGTGATCCTCGTTGGTTGGCGGTGCTTGTTGGTTGGTGACGCGGCGCTAACATTTGGGCATAAATTTTATTATTGGATCGTTGTAAGTTGCGAACTGCAAATGGGATTCGAAAACTGAGCGCGCTAACACGGAAAAAATGTTAGCGCGAAGTGGACGATCGGATAAGGACTTAGGGCGTCTGCTGGTTTATGTAAGTGGATTAAGTAAGCGGTTGTTGCAAGTGGTTTCGAATTTTGATCTTGCGGCGCTAACATGGCTAACACGTGCTGCGGATGTGCGTTTCAGGAGTGGCTGTCTTGGAAGATAGGGATGGGGCGCGTGCGTACAACAGTGTCCTCTAGCTATATTGCAATCGGCTGAAAAAACCGGGCGAGAATTCCGAAGTTTTTTCGCTTGAATGGAGCGGCTCACTCGCAAGGAACTTGCTCGGAATCGTGCAGGTAATCCCGGCTGACCGGGTAGTTGCTGAAACGAACGGAATAAAACTGCTCGAACCAATCGGCGATGTGCTGTTCGGCGGATATGTCATATTCGGGCGCGATGTGCAGCGTTTTGCCGAAGAATTCTTCGCGAATGTCGCCTTCTTCGACGAGAATTCGGCCGGATTTGATCACGAACCGCGGCAGCGAGAACATGGTTTCCTTGTTCTCATGCGGCGTGTAGATCGTGATGTCGGCGTCGGCGCCGGGGCCGAGATGGCCTTTGTGTTTCAGGCCGAGAATGCGGGCAGGACCGGCGCGCGTGATGATGGCGATTTCGTTCAGTGAATACGTACGTGTCAGATCGGCGAGTTGCGATCGCAAGCGGACTGCGGGATGCACCGTTTTGAGAATCTCCTCGCGGTAGCTGCGGTCCATCAGCAAGCGGATGATCTGCGGATACGCCAGAAAGGAGCCGCCGTTGGGATGATCGGTGCTCATGACGACCCGCCACGGGTCTTCCACCATGAGGTACCATTCCAGGCCAATTGCCCACTGCAGCGCGTGAACGAGACTCTTGTTCTTGTACTTGATCGGCGCGATGCCACAGCCGGCTTCCATTTCCGTGTCAACGCTAAACCATTTGCTCTTATAGATGTTTGCCAGGTAATAACCGAGCGGGCCGTCGCCGGTCATGCTGGTCGTTTCGCCGAACAGTACCTGCCCCACATCGACCGTGAGATTTCTATTGGCGTTGACGTATTCCGCGAGCGGCGCGACTTTGCTGTTGAACGTGTTCTCGTCCGCCTCGCCGCCGCCGTAGCTATGAAACTGAATGTGCGTGAGATGGCCGCGGTGACCTTCCATGGAGCGCATCGTTTCCAGCGTCGTCGTCCAATTGCCGGGCATTCCGAGGTTGTTGCAGTGGATGTGAACCGAGTGCGGCAGCTTCAATTCGTCGACCGTGCGAGAGAGCGACTGAATAATCTGCCGCGGTGTCACGCTGAAATGCTCGACCGTTTGATCGATCTCATGAACATTGCCGCCCGCCTGCTGCTTCCAGACCTCGACGCCGCCTGGATTGACCAATTTCGCCGCATATCCTTTCGCTGAGCCAAGCAACCACGCGACGAAGTGCTTCAGCCGCTCCGGTTCGCCGTCGCGAATGGCGTTCATTACATAGTGATTGTTCCCCAGCAGGACATAAAAGCCCTTATCAATGCAGGGCGTATCTTCGAACTCCTCATGCACATGGCGAGCGGCTAGCGGGGGCACGGCGGCATCAAAAGCGGTCGTGTAGCCCAGGCCCGCGTATTTGTAGCCCGTTGCAAAAGTGCTCGGCACGCTGCCCATTGTGCCGCTGCGCATCATGGCCGATCGGCTAATCTTCTCGCCATTGCGCTTTTCCTCCGGCCGCAGCTTGCGGGCCGCGTTGACCTTCGGCCCCGCAATATGGCAATGCATATCGATGCCGCCCGGCATCACGATTAGCCCCGCGGCATTTAGGGTCCGCGCCGGCCTCGCATTTGGATCGCTCGGCCGCTCCACGATCTTGCCGCCCTCGATCCAAATATCTTTTGCCTGGCCATCAATGTTGTTCGCCGGATCATAGACGTAGCCGCTGGAGATGAGGAAGAGATCGGGCACGAGGCGGAAGAAGTCAGAAGTCAGAAGTCAGAAGTCAAAATGAATCATGGGTTGTTCGGTGAAAAGCAGCAAGGCGGGTGAGATTGGCTGAAGGCATCGTTGAGAGGTAGAATTTGGTTAGTCAGGCAGTCGAGGCCGTGTTTGGTGCAAATATGAAATCGCCGTTTCCCGGAATGGATCCATTTATTGAAGGTCAGGGCCTGTGGGGAGATTTTCACGATGATTTCATTATCGAGATGAAGCGGGCGATTCAGCGCCAATTGCCGCCAAAATACGTGGCGCGCGTTAGCGATCGAACTTACCTGGATTCAATCGATCCGGAATTGGATGTTGTTCGACATAGCTTCGGGCCGGATATCGAAGTTCAACGTCTAGACAAGACGTCCGGCATTGTAACTGGCACGGAAAGCGTCGCTTTGGCCGATCCGCCGGCAACGCAAATGCGAGGTCAACCTGAATACGAATTCCGCGAAATATTTCTCGATATCTACAAGCTGGATCCCGGTCAGCAGCTTGTGACGAGCGTGGAACTGCTTTCACCCGCCAATAAGCGGCGAGGGAGCGTTGGTTGGGAGTTGTATGAGCGAAAGCGAAACATTTTCATGAACGGCCAGGCCAATCTGGTTGAGATCGATTTGCTGCGGGCTGGCCGCAGACACTCGATGATTGGTCGTTGGCCGGACGGTCCTTACGCGGTGACCGTGTTTCGCAAGCAACAGGCGCCTGGATGCGATGTTTGGGCGGGCTTCACCACGCGGCCCCTGCCAAAGATCGCCGTTCCGCTCGATCCGCCTGATGCGGATGTTGTTGTGCCGCTGCAGCAGATGGTTGAGACGATCTACGAGCTGTCGCGCTACGCCGTGCAAATTCGCTATGATCGACCGATCGAACCGCCGTTGACGCCGGAAGAACTGAAAGTTGCCTCCGAGGCACCGTCGCTGAAAGCCTAGGCGTGAGCCTGAACGCTACTGCGGCTCGATGACGATCGTTTCGCCTCGGAGCGAGGCTTTGCAGTGGAGCTGGTCAAGGAGCATTGCGAGGCAGTTTTGGAAGCTCAAGCCGCGAAGATCGGACGCCACGAGGGAATTGGGCGTAGCAACGTTGGCGTTTGGTTTTTGAACCAGCGGCAGCAACGATAGATCGAAGCGGACGTGGTGAACCTCTTGCAAATAGAGAGTCACGTCCTTGAGCGGCCTTGCGTAGATCTCCAGGTCTAGCGTTGTAAAGCGGTTCCACTCACCGGCCAAATGCGAGCCGCGGCGTGGAATGAGCTGCGAGACCCCGGTCGTATCTTCCCAGTTGCCGATCGTATCGGCCGTGTCGATAAAGAACACACCGTAGCGATACTCACAACCCAGGCCGAGAGGCGCCAACATTTTGCCAAGCGCGAACAGGAATGGCGTATTTTCTTCGTGAAAAGTTATCCGGGAATCGAGCGTGACGTGGGCCGATTCGAGCCGCGGCAGGTTGATGACGATGGGCAATGACACCTGGTCCACCATAAAACTCGCGATGCCGCGGACAGTCGTTTCTCGAAACTCAAGATCGACGGGGGTGAACGCCCTCAGAAGAATCTGGGGTGTCTCGCCGGTGGCCATGATTAGCGCTTCCAGCATGCGTGGGCTGAGATCGCCAGTGTCTGAGTTTGCGATTCGGCCGTCGCTGAATTTGGCCGACAGGTACATTTGGCCTGCTGCGTCGAACCATTCCCAGTGGCCTTCGGGAACACCGTCGCGCCAGTGGCCGATGATCGATCCGGTGGCCTTATTACCGCTGGAATTTTGGGCAATGGGGAACCATGACCATTTGCGGATCGGAATGCCGCGATTGAAATGTGCGTCGATGGCGGGGGTGCCGTCGCTATGCCGCGCGTCATGGTGGCCGTGGCGTACTCCGTAGTAATAGGCTTCGTCGAGAATGAGGTCACCCCTGGCATTCCAGAGTTGGCTGGGGCCGTGGCGCTGGCCTCGCACAAATGCTTGTAGGCTCGTTTTGGCTGCCGTTAGGCTGTTGTAGTTGACAAACTCGCCGTGCTTTTGGCCGTTGCGATAGCTTTCGAGGCTGAGCAAGGTTCCCTTGTTGTCATACTCTCGGCGTGGGCCGTGCCGCCGCGTCTTTCCGCCCCAGACGCGGCGGACATATTCAACTTCGCGACGCGACCACGGTGGAGTATCCGCGAACGGATCGTCTGCTGGTAAGACAATGTTGTGTTCCACCGCAAACGGCCGCTGATACCAGTACCATGTGCCAATCGCACAGAGAGTCATTAATACGAAGACGCTGGCGAGGCTGAATTGAAGTCGAAAGCGGCGCAGTCGCGGTTGGTTATTTGTCATCGGCAATTTCACAAGAACGCGCGTTCATTGTGAAGGCTTGCATGCCGAGATTCAACCGCTAGATTCCGTCATCAACAGTAGATAAAGCTACGCAAACTGCGCCATCACCATTGCGCGGCCGGTGAACTGGCAGCCGACGATGTATTTCTCGCCGCAGACGGTGTCGCAGCGCGTAAAGTGCGCGACACGGGCGGTCATGTAGAGGTGTGGTGGCCGCGTGCCCAGTGCCACGACCAGCGATGTCGAACTAGGCATGGCCGCCGAGAGGAACGAAAATCCGTCTTCCGAAATGTCATGGCACAGCGCTTCAACAAAGGCTGAAGTGGGCGGCAGACCCGTCCCCGCGTACGGAGCGAGAAGCTGCACGTAAGGAAACGGATTCCGCTGCTTGCGGCGGCGCTCGGCCTCAGCCGGTTGCGAAGCGGCCGACATCGAAGACGCGGCTTGCGCGACTGCCGCGATTGACTTAATCGCCGCTTTCGCCGGTTTGGTATTCGTCTTGTCGAGCCCAGCCGCGATGATCGATTGCACCGATCCACGCTGGTCTTCAATCACGGCACACGACCACGCGAGTTGCCGTTCCTGGCCTGTGGCGGAAGTCACTGTCGTATCGATCGAAATTCCAGCTCGTCCCGTCCGCCGGTCGCTGACAACCAGGCTGGCCGCGGCTTGAAGCAGTTCCTCAGCGGCGCTGCAGCTCAGTTCCGGATAGTCGGATGCCAGCCGATTCAAATCGATGACCGCGATGGTCATCGGGCCCGGCTGAACGGTGCACGTCTGCCACCACTGTCGCAGGCTCCAGGCCAGCTGGTCGCGAAGATGTTGCCGCTCCTGGGGAGGATGTTGAACGCTGCCCAGTGTGATTGAATGCGGCTGGCGATTGGCGTTACGAATGCCCTGCAGCAGCATGCCAATCTGCACTACCGCATGCCGCAGCGTCTCCGCAATCTCATTCAACCGTCGCCCGGCCAACTCGGATCGCTGCTCTGCAGACAGCTCGCCGAGTTGCTCCTGATCGACGTGCAGGCAGTTAATTTGCTGCCGCACTTCCGCCTGCAATTTGCCGACTGTCGCGCCGAACCGTCCTTGCGGATGATGCCGGGCCGCCATTCGCTCTTGAATCACTTCCAGATGTTTCAGTAGGCCGGCGCATATTCCGTGCAGGACATGACGCGCGCGATCCAAGTGTTCTTGGTTGCGAAGTAAGCCATCGGCAAGTTGCGGACTCAGCGCCTGCAGTTTGCCCTGCCATTCGTCGATCGTCGTTTCAAACTCGCGCAGCGATAGGTCTAATAAGGCCTGCGAGTCAGGCAGTGTGCAGGGGACCATCGCACGGGGCCGGCGTCCAAACGACGGGCGCTGTGTCGAGAATGTGTTCAGTTCGGTCAGCATTGCATTTATTGAAAGGCGAACACGCCGAGTGCTTCCGGATGACTGCGTTCTGCGCACGATTGTCAGGCTGCCTGCGTTAGGAGCCCCGCAAGCCTACTACATAAGCCACAACAGATTGCCATTCGGCAGTGGCATGCGTTGACAGCAGTCGCGTTTGCGCAAAACCAGCGCCTGTCATGACACGTGCGCGGCGCATGATGACTGTACGACCTGTGCCGTTACGAGCTATTAAGAGCAGCCGAACGGCTAAGTGAACCCGCGTTGCGATTTACACCAACCCGAAGCGTAAGCGAGGGACTGCGATTTCCCCTCGCTTACGCTTCGGGTTGGTGTGTCACCTAAATTATTCCGCGAGGTAACTTAGAGCCTATCCCAGAACCCTCACCCCAGCCCTCTCCCAGAGGGAGAGGGAGTTATTCAATGGGCTGCTAGTTCATCGAGCTCAAATCGCGCCACAAGAGGAGCATCGCGGGACCGACGAGCACCACAAAAATGCCGGGAAAAATGAACAGCACGAGCGGAAACAGCATTTTGACGGCTGTCTTCTGAGCCCGCTCTTCGGCTCGCTGCCGCCGCTTCCGCCGGGCCGACTCCGACAGTTGCCGCATCGTTTTGGCAATGCTGACGCCGAACCGATCGGCCTGAATGAGAACCGTTGCAAACGAATTCATATCCGGCACGCCCGAACGCATGCCCAGATCGTGCAATGCTTCACTGCGTCCCCGACCCATTTGCAGTTGCAGATTGTAGAGCGAAAACTCCTGGCTCAGCGCGCGGGAATTACGTTCAAGCTCTTTCGTCACGCGGCGCACGGCCGCATCGAGACCCTGCCCGACTTCAATCGCGACAATCAACAGGTCAATCGCGTTCGGCAGAGCCATTAAAATGTCTTCCTGCCGCTTCTTGGTCAACGACCGCAGAATCAATTCTGGCAAGTAGAACGCCAGGCAAGCGGTCAGTCCCGCGCAGACCATTGCCGACTGCTGCACGCCCCAGACCGCTCCGCCCACGACCGATCCACCGCAGAATCCGCCGATCAGACAGATCATTTTCAGGCCCAAAAACAGCTCGGCCGAGTGATTGCCGTTGAATCCCGCCCGAGCGAGCTTGAGTTTGAGCCTTTCTTGCTCGATGCCCGTTTTCGGCTTCAGCCCTTGCGACAGCCGGGGGACAACGAGGTTCAGCAGGCCTCTGTTCGGCTGTTGCTGAATTAGCTGCGAAGCGTTGGGCGCGCCGAATTCACGATTCACGACCGTCGTCAAACGGTCATCGGCCGTCGGCGCCTGCGAATCGCGCCAACAATAGAATAAACCCAGCAAAAAGCAGGTTACGGAAATCGCAACCGAGAGGGCGACGATCATTTGCAGGTCCATGGTCGGTCGCTCCGCTAAATCTTGATGTCGATGATACGTTTGATGACATAGGCGCCGATCAACTGCATCACAATCGCGACGCCGAGCATTTTGCGGCCCAGCGGCTCGGTGAACAGCATCATCACATAGTCCGGATTGAGCGTATAAACGGCGAAGAACAGCACGATGGGCAGCGCCATCAGCACTGCGCCGCTCATGCGGCCTTCACCGGTCAACGCTTGTACCTGGCCTTGAATGTGAAATCGCTCGCGAATCAACCAACTGATCTTGTCGAGAATTTCGGACAAATCGCCGCCGCAGGTTCGCTGCATGGCGACCGCCGTCACGAAAAACTCGAGATCCGAATTGGACACGCGGGCAGCCAGATCATCGAGCGCTTGTTCCACGGGGATGCCCAGGCGAATGCTCTCCGAAACGTTTCCGAACTCCCGCGAGACCGGCGGCAGCAGTTCCTCGGCGATGATTTGCATCGACGACTGAATCGTATTTCCCGACCTGAGCGAGCTGGCCATCAGCTCGAGCGCGTCCGGAAGCTGCGCGCTGAACAGGTTGATCCGCTGTTTACGCCGCCACATGACATAAAACATGGGCAAGCTGCCGCCGCCGATTCCCGCAATCGGATAGACCAGCAGGGGCGCTTTCAGGATCGTCACCGCCGCGACGCAGGCCAGGCCGGTCAACAGCGACATGGGGAACAACCATCGTGCGCCGAAGGGCAGCTCGGCCTGCGCGAACCAAGCCACGATTGACCGCGGGCTGAAGCCAATCCGCGCCCAAAGTTCGGCCAGTTCAGCCGCACTTTCCGCCCACAACTCCTGCTTCAGAACGCCGGCCGTCTGATCCGGCGCCGGCGTGCGGCGGTTCAATCGCGCCAGGCGATCGAGTGGGTGTTCCCGCCGCTTGCCGAGAAACGACAGCCCGACGCCCGCGCAGAGCGAGGCCGTCCCGACGAATACGGCGATGAGCGTGATGGCAACTGGTGACATGCAGGCACGATTCCCCTACGAGTTCGCTAAAAGTCTATGTCCCGCCGAAGGTAATGGCCCGAAAGCAGCGGCAAATAACGGATGTTGTAATCGCGCCTATCTGTCCCGGCGGTCCTATCCTTTGCGCGACCGATCCTTCTGCTAAGACCGTCACATCCGGAATTTCTAAAACATCCGGCCGCAGAAAGTAACCATTTTCGGCCTCATGACTCTCCAGCGTGACATAGGTTTTTCATTGAGGAAGATGATGAGGCATCGCAGTTCAACGCATCCGTTTCGGAGCAGGGCGGCATTCTATGCGCGCCGTAGGGGCAATCACCGCGCTGGCGCAGCGTTGGTCGAGCTCGCGCTGTTGTTGCCGGTGCTCATCTTCATGCTGCTGGCCGCGATGGACTATTCACGCGTGTTTTACGCGTCGGTGATTGTTTCGAATTGCGCCCGCAATGGGGCGCTGTTCGCCAGTGACCCAAATATCGCCAATCGCACGCAGTTCAACACGTACTTGGACGCAATTCAAGCTGATGCAGTGAACCTCGATAGCTCGTTGCTCCAAGTCACCTACTCCGAAGGCACTGACGCGTTCGGCTACGGCTGGGCGGAGGTCACTGTGACCTATCCCTTCGATACGGTCATCAACTACCCCGGAATTCCATCGCACGTGGATATTTCGCGCAAGGTTCGCATGCGCAAGGTTCCGCTGGACGACACCAACGATGATCCGGACGGCCTAGGCATAACTCCATGAATAAGCATATTCCGCTGCCCCAGCACCGCCGGAACGGCATGACTGTGGTTGAGGTGTCAATTGCCGCACCGGTGGCATTCCTGCTCATCATCGGCCTGATGGTGGGTGGTTTAGGCACTTTTCGCTACCAGCAAGTCGCCACGTTGGCGCGCGAAGGCTGCGCCTATGCCGCCATACACGGTCCCTATTACGCAGACCGCACCGGCCAGCCGCAAGCGACGTCGGATTCGGTCAAGACGAGCGCCATTTTGCCACTCGCTGCCGGACTGGATCCGAGCGCGCTCAATTGCAAGTTGACTTACGACACCAATGCCGGCACGGCAACGGTAAAGCTGGACTACAGCTGGATACCCGAAGGCCTGTTGCCGGCGACCACGTTGACTAGCACATCGGTAATGATGATCGAGCAGTGAGATCTTATTGGGAGGATCGAACCATGGCCAAACTGATTCGCAGCAAGCGCAAAGGCATTATCGCCGCCCTCGTCGCTGTATGCCTGGTCGCAGTTTTCATGATTGCCGCCATTGCTGTCGATGGCGGCCGCATTCTGGATGCCCGCCGACAGGCCAAAGCGGTAACCGACTCTGCCGCCCGGGGGGCCGCCGTAGAAATGCTCGACATGATCTCGGGAGACAACACCAGCGCGACGATCAGCTCGATCCGCGCCACCGCCCTTCGGCTTGCCTCCGACTGCGGATTTACGAATGACGGAACTAACTCGATTGTTACGGTCAACATTCCACCGGCTACCGGCGCTTACGCGGGGCAAAACGGATTTGTCGAGGTGATCATCGTGTATAAGCTGGATCGGGGGTTTAGCGCACTGATGGGCTCCGATTCACTCAATGCCTGGGCCCGCTCCGTCGCCGGTGGGACTTACGTTCCTAGCAAAGCCAGCATCTTGGTTTTGGATCCCAAGGCAGGCGATGCACTGAAGCTCAGTGGCAAGGGGTCCAGCCTGACCGTGGACGGTGACATTGCGGTCAACTCGACGCAAAAGGGTGGTGGTGGCCTCAAACTCGACCCCAGCACCTCGCTCACAGCCGACAATATCTGGCTCGCGAGTTCGATGGAAAAGACTGACTACAAAAAGGTCCAAGGCAGTATTCACGGACAACTGCGGACCCAGGTTCCGCCGACTCCCGATCCTTACCAGGGCCTTCCGATTCCCG
>DASXLL010000076.1:0-12318 GCA_036496265.1 Pirellulaceae bacterium
GCGAATTTGCCGCGAAATGCATTGGCCGTCCATGTGTTTCCGCTACGTGCTCACCGATATTTCAGTGGCCACGCTCGAGGCTTTGGAGCACACGGGCAGCTTTGCCGAGTTTCTGGCCGCGGAAACGGCTGATTTCGCCGCTTATCACATGGATGGCGACGGCACCGAGCTGCCGACGCGAACCGGCCAGCCGCGAACAGTTGAAGCCTTTCGCGCCGTGATGGATCATACCGGTCCGCGCGACATTCGTCGCATGCTCGTGGGCATGATCGAAGCCGGAGCTGCGGCAATTACGACGCTTAGGTATTCGCAGACCGGCAGCCGCTGTTCTGCAAGCTGCAATCCGATCAGTTTCCAACGCTGCGTCGAGCCCGCGACGAGGCAATTGCGCGTGTCGGCGCGAATTTCCTTCCGCTCGGAACCACGCGCGATGAATCGTATACCTTCGCGACCGTTTTGGGCGGACTGGGGCGGGTCGCGGAAGCGGCTGGGTTGTTCCAGCAGTCCAATTGCGAGCGAGGAAAAGACTCTCGCCGCTTGCTCGGCTGGGCGATGTGTGAATCGCACCAGGGGAAATTCCAACAAACGTAGGAGTTCGCCGAGCAGGCTCTTGAATTGAGCCCCACCGACAACCAGGTGAGCGACTTTCTGAACGCGCTTCACTTGGAGCTGAAAAGCTGCTGCAGTTGATTTTTTTGCCTCGCGTTACTCGCATCAACGCGAGTAACGCGAGGTTGAATCAACGCAGGCCAATTACAGCCACTGTTGGGCCATGACCAGGCCAAAGCCGCCCTTCGATCCCTTGCCGCCACCGACCACGATGGCCTGTTGGAACGGGCTGCCATGATCAAAACCCTGTTGGGCCATGATCAGGCTCGGGCCGCCCTTGCTGCCCTTCCCGCCGCCGGCAACGATTGCCTGCTGGACAGGACCGTGCGACGGAGCAATCCGCTCTTCCAAACGAACGATAGAAAACTTCATTACCAACACTCCTCGAGAGAAGAAAAAAAGATTGCGAACCAGACGGCGGTTACCCGGGTTGCTTTTGGCCCCATTCCGCCGTCAGGCTTCGCGGTGTTTTGTGGACACGGCTAAAAGCAGTCGCCGTGCCACCGGGCCCCAGTCTTCTTGCCGCTCCCGGCCACTTCAATCGATTGAGCGGATTGCGCAGACAAATCGGGCCGAAGCGCTTCCGGTCGTAACGATTATTCCGTCCGCGCCGCCCCACAGATTTTTTTCGCCGCCAACTTTCCCCTGCCCGCCGCTGCCATTCATGTTGCCAATCTCGAACACGTTGCCGCAACCTCGCCCCCAATTCGCCCCATTCCCCGTCCCCTGCGGCTGATTTTGCTTGCAATACGCACCGGTCGCAACTAACGGCGCGTCTCCTAAAAATTCCGCGCTGGCACGTCGCGCTGTGAATGTCTGACGAGCGTCAACTCTGACGAGCAGCGAGAACCCTTCGATCGCGGGCGCCTTCCCGTTCCACCAGCTTGATCAGCAACTCGTCGCGCTCGTCCTCAAGCTGAGCCCTCCGCTCAGGCTGATAGGAAGTCGCCTCAGCAATCTGCCGTTCGATAGCTGCCACCTTCCGCCAGATCCTAACTGCCTCGCTAGTGTATGCGACCATCCGCAGTGCCTCCCTGAGATATTACGGAATGGACGGCAAAGGGGCGTCAAAAGTTCCTCCCGGGAACTCCGCGGGACCGGGCAGCGTCTCAGTTATTCGTACGCTTGTCGGTGCGCTCTTGCGCCCAAGGTTGGCAATGCTCATCCATATCGCAATGTTGGCGCTGTTCTATCTTGTTTTGCTGGCACCCCTGTTCTGGTGCCTGGAACCGCCATTTGACACGCCGTTCTGATTGCCCCGCAAAAAAGGCCCCGCCAATGCGCCTTTTTCGTTTTTGCGGCGGAGTGGCTGTGTTTTGCGCAGCACGACACATCCTTCGGCGGCGGTACGGCATTCGTTCGACGCAGCCCCCTCGCCCCGCGCCCCTTGAACCCCGGCGTCCCCATCGCCCCGCGCCTTCCCGCAATTTTCCGGAATTCCCCAGAATTTGGTCCGGTTTTGGGACCAAATCTCAATCTAGCTAATAGACAGAGCGACACCGCGCCCGCCCGAGCTCCCCAGCTTCGAACCCCTAAAGCACTCCTCAACTTGAGCGCCCTCGCAATTC
Organism: Pirellulaceae bacterium; assembly: GCA_036496265.1. Lineage (GTDB taxonomy): Bacteria > Planctomycetota > Planctomycetia > Pirellulales > Pirellulaceae > CAYLLN01. The sequence goes on from DASXLL010000076.1 coordinate 2,178, forward strand.
AACCCAAAACCACAACCTCACAGCCATCAATCACTTACAACATTCCCCCAACCCCTGCGTAATTACAAAACTTCAAACTTTAGCGCCTGAAACCAACCAGGATTTACGCCGCCCGGCATCCTTGAATTCCAAACTCCCCAACCATTACATTGACGTTCGGTTGACAGCCGCCTGCCAAATTCTGTGCTTTCAGGACCCTTCCGATGAATAGCTTCTCTCGCCGTGACTTTCTGGCTTCCGCCGCCGCTGCCGGAGCAGTTTCCGTGATTGATTTCAGCCTGCCGCAATCAGCACGAGCCGCCAAAGACGAAGCAGCGATTGCTTATGGCCTGGTCACGTACATGTGGGGCGCGGAGTGGGATTTGCCGACGCTGCTGGAGAACTGCAAGAAGACGAACGTGCTCGGCGTGGAGTTGCGGACGACACATGCCCATAAGGTTGAGCCCGACTTGAGCGAATCGCAGCGTTCGGAGGTCGCCAAGCGTTTCGCCGACGCAGGCGTCACCTGTGTCGGCATCGGCAGCGACGAACGGCTTTGCAACCCTGACCCGGCGGCTCACAAAAAGGCGCTCGACAAATGCAAAGAGTTCGTCCGCCTCAGCCACGACATCGGCGGCAGCGGCGTGAAGGTCAAGCCGAACGATTTTCATGAACCGCAGGTGCCGCGGGAAAAGACGATCGAGCAAATCGGCAAGGCCCTCAACGAGCTGGGCGAATATGCCGCCGGGTTTGGCCAGCAAATTCGCCTCGAAGTCCACGGCAGATGCTCCGAGCCGGCTACGATCAAGAAGATCATGGACGTCGCCACCAACGACAACGTCTTCCTCTGCTGGAACAGCAACAAAACTGACCTTGGCGGCGACGGCTTCGAGAAGAATTTTCAATTGCTCCGGCCGCGATTCGGCTCGACGCTCCACGTCCGCGCGTTCACCGCGCCCGACTATCCGTGGCAGGAGCTCTTCAACCTGCTTGTGAAGTCCAAGTGGGAAGGCTGGATGCTCTGCGAAGCCGCCGACAAAGTCCCCGACAAAGTCGCCGCCCTGGCCGAGCAGCGCAAGACGTTCGAAAGCATGCTCAAGAAAGCCACCGGCTAATTCGCGATCACTTCCGCGTCACGTAAGCAAAATACGCTCCGCACAGCTCCTTGCCGCCCTCGTCGTAGCAGAACGATTGCATTGTCGTTTTCGGGCCCGCTTTGAGCGGCGTCGTGAACACGACTTCCTTCGCGCCCGCCGGCACCGGCTTCGTTTCGTCGAACGCGCCGTCGATTTTCAGCCGGATTTTGGCGATCGGCAGCGCCTTGCCGGCCTGCAGTCCGCCATCCACGGCTTTGAACGCCGGCACGCCCGCCGCGATTCCGGCATCGGCCTCTTTCGGCCACCGCCGCAGCGCGATTTCATACTGGCCATTTTCGACGACCCGAATATTCCAAACCGAATTCGTCTCTTTGCCCTCTCGCAAGTTGTTCATGTTGTCGCAGTACACATTCCACCAGTCCGCGGCGGAAAGCGTCATCGGGTTTTCCTCTTTCGCCCCAATCACGATCGGCACCGGATCGGCGAGCAGCGGTTCCACTTCGTTCCACCATTTCTCGTAATCACTTCGGAGCTGCTTCAAGACTTCCGGTTGCTTATCTGCCACGTTCGTCTTTTGCGCCGGATCAGACCGCAAATCGTACAACTCATCGCCACCGACCAAGCGCCACTTATTTCGCATCACGCAGGAATCAAACTTCGCTGGCTTTTGCCCATATTGTACGACGAGCGTCCGCTCCGGCACTTTCGCTCCCGCCGCGCCGCGGAGGACTGTCGCCAGACTGGTGCCGTCAAATTTCGCCGACGCCGGCTTCTCGATGCTGCAGAGATCGATCAGTGTCGGCAATAAATCCTGCACCTCGCACAGATCATCCACCGACTGCGAAATTAACTTGCCTCCCGGCCAGCGAATCGTGCAAAACGCCCGATGCCCGCCCTCGTAGTACGTGGTCTTTCGCCCGCGCATCCCGGCATTGTAAAAGTTCACACCCGCAGTCCCGCCGTTGTCATGAAAGAAAATCAGAATCGTGTTGTCAGCCAGGCCGGTTTCGTCCAGCGTCTTCACCAGCCGGCCCATGTTTTCGTCGAGATTGGCAATCATGCCAAAAAAGTTGGGGGGACCGCCGGAGCCGGCGTACATCTGCTTATACTTGTCCGCCACCCAGAGCGGTCCGTGCGGCGCATTCGTCGGCAAGTAGAGAAAGAACGATTCATCGGCCGCCTTGCGCTGCTTGATCCAGTCGAGCGACAAGTTGAACCAGACGTCGGTGCAATAACCGGGATATTCGTGCAACACGCCGTTATGCCGGAAGCGGCCGTCGAAGTAGTCGTTTTGCCACAAATCGGCCATCGATGTGATGCCCCAGCCGAGGTGATAAACGGCTTCCTGAAAGCCGCGATTGTTTGGCAAATTCGGATAGCTGTCGCCCAAATGCCACTTGCCAAAAAGAGCTGTCTTATATCCCGCGCTCGAGAAAATGTCGGCCATCGTCGGAATTCCCGGCCGGATAAAGGACCGGCCGGCGCAGACGCTCGTCGCGCCATTGCGGCAGGCGTCGACACCGGTCATCAGTTGCCCGCGTGTGGGCGTACACATCGGCGCGACGTGAAAATCCATCAGCCGAACGCTCTGCCGCGCCAGCGCGTCAAGATTCGGCGTTTTCAAGGCGGGATTGCCGGTGAAGGAAAAATCGCCGAAGCCTTGATCGTCGCTGAGAACGACAATCACGTTCGGGCGGGCCGCGGCTAACGCATGAGTTGCCGAGGTAAGGACGAGAGCAACAACTGCCAATGAAGAAACGTAGCGGCGCATGATTGATTTGAGAGGGCTAGAGAGCATCAAGGAGCCAGCGAATGCCCTTGAGATTACGCCGGCGCTCGGCGCATGCAAGCACCCTCCAGCAGCGACTGGAAATTTGCCGCCTACCGATCGAAGATGCATTCGCTGCTGTTTTGCAACGACCACCAAAGATCGTCGAGAGCGATCGACTGGCTGCCGCCGGCGGTCTGAAGCATCTCCTTAGCGGCCCGGCTCTCGCGTTGGGTTGGTTGACGACCCAATGCGGCCAGGAAAAGGTGCTCGGCCTTGCGGTCAAAAGTCATCGCGCTGGCCGCGAGCTTTTTGACGAGCCCCGATGGATCGCCGCTGGCCGGTCGCTGTGTGGCGTCAGCGACTTTCATCAGGATTGACGGGTTGTCGATAACGGGGGCCTTCTTGGGCGATGCCTTCGTCGCGGTGCGATTCGCCGGCGCGAGCCAGTCGATCCGCGCCCGCTCCATTTCGCGCTCACTGGAGCCAGACGAGCGAATGCGAGCTACTTGCCTGAGAGAAGCAAGCGCATCAGCCGGGCGGTTCGGCCGTGAATAGAACCGACTGAACAGCGCTGGCTCGCCCTCTTCAGGCATATCTTTGCTAGCCAAGTCAGTCAATTTGTTCGATCGGCTGAAGGGATCACTTAGCACAGACCAGCGGATCAGAGATTTGAGGTCAAATTCGTGACCAGCAAATTCGCCGGCCAGCCGATCGAGGACTTCGTTTTCGGCAGTCGTTGAATTCGGGCCGAGATCATCGAGCGGACGAGTGAAACCATAATCGAAGAGCTGAGCCCAAATGCGATTGGCCGTAGCGCGGCAGAAATCGTCACTGTGGACGACCTTTTCGGCGAGCGCGGCCAGTAAATTGCCTCTCCGAGTGTTTCCGGCGGCCGTTATTTCACTGCCATCGATAAACCGCGGCGTTGCCGTCTTCGATTGACCCTCGAGCGTTTGATAAGAAACGCTAGGGATTCGGCCAACTCTTAGCCGAATCGTGTTTTCGCTCCGCTCCACGCGTAACTGCTGCAAACAGGCGTTTAGGCCCCAATACTGATCTTGCGACCAGCCTTGGGTCGGATGTTCATGGCATTGAGCACACTGCAGTTGATGGCCCAGCAGCACACGGGCCACACGAGCAGTCGGCACCGCGGCGTCGTTCGTCATTCCGTCTAACAGGAAGCTAACGGCTGGGTTGTAATCATCCGCGCCGGGCCGCGGCGAGCCAGTTGCCGTCAACAAATCGGTCACAATCTGGCTAAATGTCTTGTCGGAAGCCAGTGCGGACGCGAAATACTTCTGCAAGTCCTCGCGACTGGCGATCGATGACGAACCCCGACCGAGAAATGCTTGCACCAAAACGCCCGACCAGTGTTTCGCGAATTGGCCAGTGTATTGCTCATCGGTTAGCAATCGGCGAATTGCCTTTTCGCGACGGCTGGCACTTTTGTCGTCGGCCACGGTCTTAAGTTCGTCGGCCGTCGCGGGACGTCCTAATACACGCGAAAATACGCGCTGGCACCATTCGGCGTCGTTAATCTCCACCGTGGGACGGACGCCGGCTTCTTTCCAGGTATGCGTGAATCGATCGTCGATGAAAGAGACAACGGCGTTATCGGTCGACGACTGCCGCTTCAGAGGCGGCATTTGGACAATCGCTGCGGGTGGCTCAGACACTGCCGGCTGGGGAGATTCCGACACGTGAATGCTATGGGGCGTTGGCGGAATCACGGCCACGGTCGCCGGCTGTTGAACTGGCGGCGCCGCCGGTTCAACAGGCGAAACCGTTTTCGGTGGCGCCACGACCAGTGTGTCTGAATGGACCGGCTGTTGGACGGTGTCCTCAGCATTTGGGCCTGTCACTTTCTTGGCCGGTGCCTTCGCGATTTGCGTCTGTGGCGACTTCAGCCGCGCAACCAGACCGACCGTAGCAGCGACACCCACAAATCCAGCCGCAATCGCAATAACCAAAGCGATCGACCACTCCCGTTTCACGATCTTCCCACCAACAAACTCCGCCGGAATATCATTCATAGGCGGCCGCGCCACCACCGGCGGCGCGCCCGGCAAAGACGCCAATAGCGGATCGCTCGTCCTCGCGATTAATTTTCCGTCCGCACCGACGATCCGAGTCGCGAGATTAGGCGGCGCATGGCCGCCAAGCACCTCGGAGAGGCAGGCGTCGAGAATCGGATCGTCACTGTGTTCGAGATTCACAGATTCAGAATTCACGGATTCAGAATTCATCGTTACTCGACAATTTTGCCTTCCACGCATTCGCGCAGCTGCTGCTTGGCTCGCTGCATCAGGTTTTTCGCACCGTGCGGGGTGATTGCGAGGGCTGCCGCGATTTCCCCTCGCGAGGCGTCGCCGCGGAATCGCATTTCAAGGGCCATGCGGGCACGGTCCGTCAGGCGATCGAGGCACTCACGCAGATGAATCAGTACGGTTTCTCCATCGTCATCGCCCGCCCAACGAGTCCAAGTTCGATCCAGTTGCTCGATATCCTCCACCGGCCGGACCCGTCCCGCGCGCCGCTCGTGCGAAATGAGCAGGTTCAGGGCGGTCTTCCGCAAGTAGGCCGAGGTCGCCGCGGGGCTCACATCGTTGAACGGCCGCTGCAACACCGCGAGAAACGTATCCTGCGTCAGGTCCTCGGCCAGCGACGCTTCGCAGCCGAGAGCCCGCAGATATCGCCAAATTCCGGCTTGATAGGCCTGAATTAGCTGGACCGGATCGAACCCGGCAGCTTGCTGCGGTGGGGCAGGATTCATGTCCAATAGTAAGAACGAGCGGGTAAGGAAGATGTACTCAGGCGGCGGCCATCTCAGAATCGATTATCTGAGAGCATGATCAAAGACCCCGAAAAATCGCGAAGCACCGCATATCCATTCTAACGCGGTGGCCGAGTTTTTCGCAATTAATCCCTTTGATTACAACCACTTACACTATTTCGAGACCTTTTGATCGAGATGGCCGCTTTTGCCGATTGCCCGCAAAAGGCGCAGGCCGACGAGCAGACTGAGGGTGCATCCGGACAGTCCGAGCAGCGACAGATCCTTGAGCCCCAGCCAGGCCGGCTCCGCTTGATGAAATAACAGCGGCGGCACTTGATAGCTGAGCAAAAACGACGAGCCAACGAACAGCGCGCTGGCCAGCATGCCAAGCACGAGGCGGTTGACGCTGGGCCCCAGGCCGCGGTGATCAAGATGAACGTCGAATTTGCCGTCTTGAACTTGTTCCAATATTTGCATCACCCGCTGCGGCAGGATTTCAGCGAGCTGCTCCACTTCCAGATACAACCGCCGCAGCTTTTTCGCTTGCCGCGCGGGCGAGAGGCGGCGGAGCATCATGCCGCGGTGAAACGGCTTCATCACCTCCATCAAACTGAAACGCGGATTGAGCAACTTGCCGGTGCCTTCGAGTGAAACCAGCGTTTTGATCAGCATGGCCACGCTCGTCGGCAGTGAGATGCGGTAGCGGCGCATGATCTCTACCATGTCGCTGAGGGCAATGCCGACCGGAAAGTTCTCCAGGCTCTGCGTGGCATAGTGGCCGACGAAATCGGCCACATCGTTGGCCAGCCCCGCTTCGTCGAGCTGCGGCGGCGCGTGGCCGATTTGCTTGATGATTCGCACTAAGAGCGGCACATCGTGCTGCACGATCGCCGTCAAGATGTCTTCGATTTGCTCCCGCGTCCGCTCGTCGATTCGGCCGACCATGCCGAAATCCAACAGGCCGATGACATTGCCCGGCAGTAGCACGATATTTCCCGGATGCGGATCGGCGTGGAAAAATCCGTGCGTGAAAATCATCTGCATGTAGAGGTTCGCGCCGCGGCGGGCAACCTCCTCGCGATCGAGTCCCGCAGCCTCAATCAGGCCCGGCTCCGACAGCGGAATGCCGTCGATCATGTCCATCGTCAGCACCCGCGGAGTCGAAAGCTCGGTGAAGGCCCTCGGGATGCAGACGGTCGGGTCGTCGCGGAAGATTTCGGCGAACTGATGTAAATTCCGCTCTTCACGGCCGAAGTCGAGCTCGCGGCGCAGCGTGCGGCCCATCTCGGCGACGTTGGCCGTTGGTCTGTATGGCGCAAATTCAGGAAATTGCTCCGCGAGCTGCGCCAGGCCGGCCAGAACTTCCAAATCCTCATTCACTTTGCTCGCGATCCCCGCGTGCTGCACTTTGACGACAACGCGCTCACCTGTTTTCAGCCGTGCGCGATGCACCTGGCCAATGGACGCCGACGCAATCGGCACGACATCGAATTCGGCGAACAGCTCATCTAGCGATTGTCCTAATTCGCTCTCGACGAGCTTTTGCACCGTCTCCGGCGGATCGGCCGGCGTCGCTGTTTGCAGTTGCGTGAGCTCATCGGCCAATTCGCGGCCGGCAAGATCAGGACGCGTGCTGATAAGCTGCCCAAGCTTGATGAATGTCGGGCCGAGCTCCGTCAACGCAAGTCGAATTCGTGCCTCGCGCGTCAGCCTCGCGATGTTTTCGCCCGCCCGCGAGCTGAGCCGATCCTTGATGAACTCGATATTGGTCGGCGCGAGCCAATCGGCCAGACCGTACTTGCTGAGAACGGCGAGAATTTCCGTCCACCGCTTGACGTTGCGATACAGATGCGGAATGGAGCGGACGTTGATCACGAACATCGATTCTATTTGCGTTGGCACACGGTCACAACGGACAAACGCTGTGTCCGAGCAGCGTTTTGATCGTTCGTCGCAGCCAGGAAGCCCGTCCGAGGAAGCCGCGCCACTTGACCGCTCCTACATAGTGGGACAGAATTCTTGAAAGCAACACGGTTTCGGCCATATTCATCTCGTCGCTGCATCGGCCGTGGATTCTGGTGTTTTAGCCGTTAGGAATCGGCATTTCGCATGGCGCCGCAAGTTCTCGACGTATCGGCCGCCGGTGATCCGCGTGATTTGGTCCATCGCGTGGTGCAAGCCCTCGTTGAGGGCAAAGTCGTCGCTCTGCCGACGGAAACCGTCTATATCGCGGCTGCCAGCGGTCTGGCTGATCGAGCCGTGCAACGGTTGCTCGCGTTGCGTCAGGGCAAACTCGATGGCCCGGCCACGCTCGCCGTCCGCAGCGTTGACGAAGTACTCGATTATGTGCCGCGCCTCCCGCGCGTCGGTCAACGGCTCGCCCGCCGCTGCTGGCCCGGACCGGTGACCCTGCAGCTTGCCGACGCCCATCCCGAAAGCGCCATCCATCGTCTGCCGCAGCGCGTTAAAGAGGCCGTCGTTGCGGGCGGCGAAATTCGCGTTCGCGTGCCGGCTCATGAGGCCGTTCTGGGCGTGCTGCGGCTGTTAGCGGGCCCGGTTGTCATGATCGGCGCCCACCGGGCCACCGAAGAAGCTTCGGTTACTGCCCAGGATGTCATTCGGACGTTGGATTCCGAGGTCGATGTCATCCTCGACGACGGCCGCTGCAAATTCGCCCAGCGATCGTCGATTGTCCGCGTCGATGACAACGGCTTTTCCGTCGTGCGGCAGGGCGTATTTAACGAGATGAACCTCAAGCGGCTGGCGAGCTTTATGATCGTCCTCGTCTGCACCGGCAACACGTGCCGCAGTCCAATGGCTGAGGCGCTGCTCAAGAAGCGCGTTGCCGAACGACTCAAATGCAAGATCGAGGAGCTAGACGATCGAGGCGTCGTCGTGATGTCGGCTGGCTTGAGCGCCCCGCCGGGGGGTCGGGCCGCCGCAGAAGCGATTCAGACGATGCAGGAGCGTAAGATCGACCTCACGCAGCACGAAAGTCAGCCGCTTTCCGAGCGGTTGGTGAAATTTGCCGACTGCATAATTACCATGACAGGCGGGCACCGCGATTCGATTTTGCAAGCGTGGCCCGATGCGGAGCCCCGGGTGCATTTGGTTTCGCGAGGCCAAGGCGACGTCGCCGATCCGATCGGCGGCCCGATCGAGCTGTATCGTCGCTGTGCCGAACAGCTCGACAGTTACCTCGAAACCTGGTGCCAAGAACTCCCCCTCGACGACGCCTAACCGTCCCTCATTTACTCAGCACTTACCTATTCACGGGCTCGCCCCATGCGAATCTCCATCGGCGCCGACCACCGCGGCTACAAGCTAAAACAGCAACTGATTCCGTGGCTCCAATCACAGGGCTACGACGTCGCCGACGAAGGCGCGGAGACGACCGACAGCGTCGATTATCCCGACTACGCGCTCAAAGTCGCCAACAAAGTGTCCAGCGGCCAGGCCGATCGCGGCATTTTGGTCTGCGCCACCGGCGTCGGCATGTGCATCACGGCTAACAAGGTTCATGGCGTCCGCGCCACAACCGTCGCCGACACGGATGTCGCCCGACTGTCGCGGCAGCATAATGACGTCAATGTCATCTGTCTGTCAGGTGATAAGCTCAATGAGCCGTCGGCCGAGCAAATTCTCGATACCTGGCTGGAAACCGAATTCGAAGGAGGCCGCCACGCCGTTCGAGTTGAAAAAATCGCCGATATCGAGCACGAGCAGTTCCAGCCCGTCGAGTAAATCATCGCACCGTTTGTTTCTCCGCCATTCGTAGCATTCTCTTCATATCAGCCATGCGAGCCACCGGTCTAATTGCCTTCGTCGGCCTGATTTTCCTCACTGCCTGCGGCCCAGCCGATAAATTCCCGCGTTTCAAAATTTCCGGCAAAGTTACGTATCAATCGCAGCCCGTCGAAGAAGGCACGATCACGTTCGAGGATCCGACGACGGGCCAGGTGAACTCGGGCACGCTCGCCTCGGGAGGCGCATTTTCTACTGAGCTTCCGCCCGGGGCGTTTAAGGTCAGCGTCTCCCCGCCGCTGGTAGAAACCAAAGGCACTGGTGACTCCCCGCCCGACATGGTGCCCAAAAAAGTCAATAACATTCCGAAGAAATACTGGGTCCAAGAGACTTCCGGCATGGCAGCCGAAGTTTCCAAAGAAAAACGAGTTTTCGATTTTGATTTAAGGCCTTGATTGCAGTTTTGCTGGCATTACTTCTTAATGGTTTGCTCACAGCATCTGATCAGCAAACAATAGTTCTATCGTTCTCTTTGCCGTCTTTGCTAAGCTCTGCGACCTTGCGTTGAATTCAATCGGCGATGCATTATGTCCGACTTCATTCGAATCGCGATCCTGTCCGCACTCCCGATTGCCGCGTTTGCGGAAGACTCCGCTCCGCCTAAGTACCAACCTGGCGATCGCGTCGTCGTTATCCGCGATGCCGAATTGAAAGTCCCCGCCGGCGTGGTCGATGAAGTTTGGCCAGGTCTCGTGCTCAAAATCGGCGTCGTCA
>DASXLL010000077.1:0-1692 GCA_036496265.1 Pirellulaceae bacterium
GATACTCACAAAGAATCAGCAGCCGCGGCATAGGGCCCCGGCGACCTATATTAGGTCGTAGCTATGGTGAAAGACTAAACCGCCTGGGGCACGCTTACCGCGAGGCGCCAGCAATCGCCGGCTTTCGCTCTTCGAGCACGCCGTAGGTTGAAAGCGTTTTGCGAAGCTTGATTTCGCCATCGCGCTCGAGCGGCGTCATAGGCAGCCGCAGCTCGCCCGGATCGCGGCCGAGAATCTTCATCGCGGCCTTGATTGGGATCGGGTTGGTGGAGAGCCCAAGCATGTCGCGGCAGAGCGGGAACAGCTTGTGGTGCCAGCGCTGTGCCTCGGCCAAGTTACCCGCGTCCACGGCGGCGATAAGCGAAAGCATGTCCCGCGGCACGATGTTGCCAACGACCGAGATCACACCGCGGGCGCCGACCGACATCAACGGCAGCGTGAGACTGTCATCGCCGCTGAGCACGGTAAGATTGGTCGCCGAGATGATTTGCGAGGCTTGATCGAGCGACCCGGTGGCTTCTTTCACCAGCGCGATGTTTTCGAGCTCCGCGAGTCGAACGATCGTCTCGGGCTCGATATTTTTGCCCGTGCGGCCGGGGATGTTATAGATGCACTGGGGCAAGCCCGTTTGCTCGGCGAGGCACTTGAAATGCTCGTAGAAGCCGGTTTGCGTCGGCTTGTTGTAGTAGGGAGCGACTTGGAGGGCGGCGTCGGCCCCGACCTTTTCGGCAAACTTGGTAAGCCGGAGGGCTTCGGCGGTGTTGTTCGAGCCGGTGCCTGGCATGACCTTGATCCGGCCGGCCACGGTATCGACGACGAACTCAATAATCCGCTCGTGCTCCTCGTGACTGAGGGTCGGACATTCGCCCGTGGTGCCCACCGGGCAGAGGCAGTCCGTGCCGGCGGCGATCTGGAACTCGATCTGCTCGCGAAAAATGTCGTAATCGACCTTGCCGTCGGCCAATGGGGTGACCATCGCCACGGATAGCCCGGCAAACGCCTCTCCCTTTGTCTTCATGCTTCGAGACCTCGTTGTCGCATTAATAGGACAGTCCTTCTGCCCTCAGGGGGCATAATAGGCTGGCTAGCCGGCGGTGGCAATCGGCAGCGAGGCCGCCCAGCCGCCCTTTACCACAAATACGCAATTTTTTAGGCTTTGTTTAGGGAGTCAGCGGCGGTTTTTCGAGGCTGCTGGCGAAACTCGGACGTCGCTACGGGGTTGAAACTCATACGGCGCGTTATGCTGGGTTCCCGGCGATGCCCGTTGGGAGTGGTAGATCTATGGTCCGTTGCAAGAGTCGTCAGGTTCGCGGATTCACGTTGGTGGAGCTGTTGGTCGTGATCGCGATCATCGGCGTCTTGATCGCGCTATTGTTGCCGGCGATCCAGGCGGCACGGCGGTCGGCGGCCCGCACGCAATGTCTTTCCAATCTGAAGCAGCTTGGTTTGGCGCTCGAGCATTACATGGATTCTCAGGGAGCGCGGGGTAGGTTCCCGATCGCTGCCCGTCTGCCTTCGGAAGAACCGCTCAGCCCCGAGCGTTTCAAGCGGCCATCGATCGTTACCGCGCTCGGACCTTACTGCGAAAACAATTCGGAGATGTTCCACTGTCCCAGCGACGTATTCTACCGCAACATGGGCTACAACACAGCCAATGAAGGCGCGGACCTGACGAATACGACAACGACTGAT
>DASXLL010000078.1:0-5107 GCA_036496265.1 Pirellulaceae bacterium
CACCAATCTGCAACACGGCCTGTCGCTCGCGCGGAAATTGCTGGCCACCCAGGACACGCCGAATCGGCAGGTGATCCTCATTACCGACGGCCTCCCGACGGCCCACTTCGAAGGGCAGATGCTCTATCTCCTTTACCCGGCCGATCCGCGGACCGAAGCTGCCACCATGCGCGAAGGAGCACTTTGCCAGCGCGAAGGGATCACGATCAACATGTTTCTGCTCCCCAGTTGGTCGCAAAGCGAAGAGGATGTCCGCTTCGCGTTCAAGCTCGCCGAGTCGACTAAAGGCCGAGTCTTCTTCACCGCCGGCCACGATCTCGACCGCTACGTCGTCTGGGACTACCTCGCCCGCCGCCGCGATTTGGTCAATTAAGAATCCTCATATTCCCCTCTCACCATCACGGCGGGCCCAGCCCTAAATTCATAGAATGGCTTGTTTTTAAGGCCGTTCGCCTCGTAATAGAAGTCCACGGACTTTTCGTCGTCTGGACGCCCCGCCCCTGCCGGATATATTACGCAGACCTGCCGGACGGCAAAATCCTCACTTGTCGGTCTGCGCTTGAAGCCCGAGAGCGAGTGGCACAATCTCCGCAATGCATCATCAGGCTATCGTGCCAGCACATTGTAATTGCCGATGACACCGTAACTGCCGATATCTAAGACGTGAGACATCGCCTCAAGGACGGCGTCAGTCCGATTGCTGCCGGTTATCGATCGAACGCGACTCCCCCACGGAAGACTCTCAGGAGTAGTGCTTTGCGTATCCCCTTGATTTGGCGCCCTTTGTTTTTCCTAGTCGTTGCGATCGCACCTTGGGCCGGGTCCGCCTGGGCCGCCACCGCCAGCGAGGTGCTGCTGCCGGCCACCACCAAGGGCTATGTCTCGGCCGCCCAGCCCGCCGACCTCAAGGAACACTTCCAGGAAACGCTCGTCGGCCAGCTCGTCTACGATGACGACATGCAGCCCTTCGTAAAGAGCCTACAAAAGCAGATTGAGACAAAGCTCGGCGCGATCGAGGAAAAACTTGGCTTTACGATCGACGACCTCGAAGGCGTCCCCGCCGGGGAGCTCAGCGTCTCGATGATCGAGCACAAAGACCGCCCGGCGGTTCTTGCCGTAACGATCGACGTCACCAAACACCAAAAGCAATCGGAGCGTTTCTTGGCAGCCGTCGAGAAGCGATTCGCTGCTCGCGGCGGTACCAAGAAGGACGCTGACCACTCGGGCACTACCTTCCACGTTTTTACCGTACCGGCCGCCGACTCCAAAGCGCCACAACAATCGACCGTCTATTTCGTTCACGACGATGTGCTTTGCGGTGTCGACGCCGTAGACGAGGCCGACGCCATCCTCAAACGGTTCACGGGCACTCCGACCGACAACCTCAAATCGCTGCCCGCCTATCAGGCAACTATGGAGCGGTGCCACAAAGAGGCCGGCGACATGGAGCCAGAGGCCCGTTGGTTTATCGATCCCTTCGCCTTCGTCTGGGCATATCGATCGCTGAGCAAATCGCCGCCACCGGCCAAAGACAAAGATTACGCCCGGATCCTCGCCGACCAGGGCTTCGACGCCGTCCAAGGCGTCGGTGGATATCTCAATTTGCTAGCACCCAACTCGGTCGACGTGCTTTATCGCCTCGCCATCTATGCCCCGCCCGTCAAAGGCAAGGAACACGATCCGCTCCGCTGGAACCTCGCGATGCAGATGCTGCAGCTTCCCAATAGCAAGGAAGCGCCACCGCAATCATGGGCGCCGCGAATGAGCGCCCGCTATGCCTGTTACAACGTCGACGTTCTCAACGCCTACGATCATTTCGGCACCCTCTTCGACGCTCTCCAAGGCCATAAAGATGCCTTCAAAACCTCAATGGAGGGCATCGAGCAAGATCCGTATGGCCCCCAAGTCAACGTTCGTAAAGAGTTCGTCGGCCACATGGGCAAACGGGTCACGCTCATCACCGATTATTCCACGCCAGTCTCCGTGAACAACGAGCGATCGCTCCTCGCGGTCGAGGCTGTCGACGAAGCCAAGCTCGCCAAGTCACTCGCCAAGATCATGGAGCACGAGCCAGACGTTAAGCGTCGCGAGTTTGGTGAATACGTTCTCTGGGAGCGCGTGCCGGCGGAAAACAATCCGGACGAGATCGAGGTCGAAGCCCCGGGATTCGCGCCCGTGGGTACCCCAGAAAAGAAACTCGCCGACGAAAAAGAGAAGAAGCGTGTGCTGCCGAACTCGGCCGTCTGCGTAGCCCTGGGCCAGTTGATGGTCGCCTCCGATATCGATTTCTTGAAAGAGTTGCTCCAAGGGTTCGCTCAGCACGAAATGCTCTCCAGCAGCGGCGACTACCAGCAAGTAGCCACGCTCATGGACAAACTCGCCCCCGGCGAGCGCAGCGGCTTCGCGTTTGTTCGCCTGGATGAAGCCTCGCGTGCAACTTACGACCTAATCCGTGCCGGCAAGATGCCCGAGTCTGAATCGCTGCTCGGCAAGTTCCTCAACGATGTGCTCACCACTGAGGTCGAAAAGGAAGAGGGCGTTCACCGTAAGCAGCGGATCGATGGCAGCCTGCTGCCCGATTTCGAAATGGTTCGACGCTATTTGGGCCCGGTCGGCCGCGTCCTACGCAGCGATGACGACGGTTGGCTGCTGACCGGCGCCATCCTCAACAAGGAAGCGCCGGGCGAACCGAGCGGCGAGGCGAGAGAGCTCAGCCGCAATTGAGTTCGGCCATCGTATCAGTCGATCTCACTTGTCGTCTGGCGCTCGACTCTCAGCTCTCGACTCTTGACTTGCTCCGCCCGACACCACCTTCGCCCAAAACGGATGAAGCCGATCGCCGCGCGCTCGCGTGTCCTCGAGTAGCACATTGAGATCAGCGACCACCGGCTTGTTGGCTGGCGTCATCTTACGGCCATTAAGCTCGATCGATAACGGCTGGTCGAAATCTACCAGTTCCGGTCCGAGCCATACTGTTGTCTGGGCCGCCTGCTCGAAAACCTGCAATTTGTTGGCCGTCGTCACTTCGGCGCGCAGTTGAAATGGCCGCGCGGTACGCGGCGGCGGCCAATTCGCCGGCGCCACCATCGATTTCTCCGGCATACCGTTTACTTCGAGCCACCAAAAAAAGTTGTCCCATGGCCGCATCGTCGCGCATTTGAAACTCTTCACAGGCTCGCGGTGCCTGCGGCCCATCCAGTCAAACAGATGCTGAATTTCGTCATTGAACGGCTCGTAGCCACGTCCCTGAAATTCGACAACCGTAACATCCGTGTTCGGATGCATATATCGATCGTACTCGCGCGAATTTTGCGCCATCTTATCGCCGTCCAGTTCGCCGGCAATAAAATACCACGGCACAAACCCGGCGTTTGCCGCGTACCGCGTCACATAGCGATCGGCCAGTGCCAAAAATGGCATGCAGCCTGCCCATACGTCCGGATGCGCAATCGCCAAATCCCATGCGGCGTTTCCTCCCGCACCGTGACCGGTCAGAAACACCCGGTCCGTGTCAATCGAGAATCGCCGGCATGCATCCCGCAGCGCCCCCAGCACCGCATAATGCTCGCGCGCGGAATATTCATATTCGCTTTGATGCGGCGTCATCCATTCGACTGCCAACGTAATGTAGCCATGCCGCGTCGCTTGGCCCAGCGGCTCGCCCTCCGTCCGCTTCTCGCCCGACCAGAACTCAATCTCCGCTTCCGGCGGTATGCCCATATCTGCCAGTGCGACCACAACCGGATAATGCCGCAACGGATCGTATTCCGGCGGCAGTTGCACGACATATCGCACGTCGCTCTGCCCGCTCATCCCGGGAATCGTCAGCTCAAATAGGCCGGGCCCCTTTTTCGCCTCGGCTGCCACATCGAGCGGCGGCTTCATCAGCTTTAAGATTTGTGCCACGCGCTTCACGGTCGCTCCTTCCGTATCGCGCAGTTCGGTGAATATCGCCTGTCGCTGGATCGCCGTCGGCTCCCGCAAATACTTCCGCACTTTGTCTCGCGTCTCGGCCATCGTCACCGCGTCATGAAACTTGTCGGTTGCCTGGTTCGCCCCTACCAGCCAGCCGCTGATCGCCAGCGCCACCTTCTGCTCTGCCGACAAATCGGCGGCATCCGCCAAACGATCGAACGAAGCCAGCCGCCCCAGCGCGTCCGAATCGGCATCGGCCGCAATCTCTTTCGCAAAATCTTCCGCTAGGTGCCGGCTATTATCGTCCTTCACCAGCGCGACCTGCGCATTGACGCGGGCCAGCAAATCTTGCCGTTGATGA
This sequence comes from Pirellulaceae bacterium, assembly GCA_036496265.1. Lineage (GTDB taxonomy): Bacteria > Planctomycetota > Planctomycetia > Pirellulales > Pirellulaceae > CAYLLN01. Next base: position 4,277 of record DASXLL010000078.1, read on the forward strand.
TCCTCAGTGTCGTAGTTCGCGAGCAACTCGCGCACCTGCTGCAGTGTCTCGCCTGCCACGCCGTCCGAAGGAAACTTCGACAACAGCGCGCGAGCCAATTGCGGCTGCCCCACGTCAGCCCGCAGTTGAATCTCCTTGAGCGCCAGCTTCGCGCCCAATTGATGCAATTGATCCGCCTCCTCCCTCAATTCCTTCATGTCCGGAAAATCATGGACGACCTGCTCCAGCTCCTGCTGAGCGTCGCGGTACCGTTCGCTCTCCAAATACAGCCGCACCACCTCGAGCCGCGCATTCGCATTGTCGCGCGGCACCGAAGTGGTGAGAATCTTGTCCAGCACGTCGCGCGGAATGCTGCTGGTGGCGATCCGTTGGTCCCACACGATCGCCTTCGGCCCGGCCAGCCCCTCGACCTTGGCATAGGTCGGCGTAATCTCGGTGATGCCCTGCACTACCGGGATCACGCCATCCTTTCCCTGCATCTCGAAAATCCGCCGGCCATATTCGTCGAAGGGCGTCACGCGTAGTGATCGCCCGATCCGTCCGATGCCGCCCCCCTGCTCCGCCACATCCTGCCAAATCCGAATCCGCACGCTCCGGTCCGATGACTCCTCGAGCGCCTGCTTTACCTGCGTATTGTGGATGTATGTCCGCCGCAGCCCATCATCAACTACCAACAGCGGCGTCACAGAAACTTCGCCCGTCGGCGTCTGCGGCGCGAGCGGATCGGAAGCCACGCTTGCACACTCGGCAAACCGACCTTCCAGGCTTCGCCCGTCTTTGAGTAGCAACGTCGCGGCTGCCGCAGGCGATTCGATCGCCAACAGTAGAGTG
>DASXLL010000079.1:0-36583 GCA_036496265.1 Pirellulaceae bacterium
CGGAAATCGCTCCGGGTCGGGAAGTTCTTTTTGAATCGATCGCAAACAATCGACCAGTGCGATGAAACCACCCGTAATGCTGGCAGTCCGCGTGCCGCCGTCGGCCTCGATCACGTCACAATCGACGGTGATCGAGCGCTCCCCAAGTACTACCAGGTCGGCCACTGACCGCAGACTGCGGCCGATGAGCCGCTGAATTTCTGTCGTCCGGCCATCGACCTTCAACCCTCGCTCGCGGGGCTTTCGCGGGCTGGTGCTGTGCGGCAGCATGTTGTATTCGGCGGTGATCCAGCCCTTGCCTTTGCCCTTCAGCCAATCCGGCACTTTGGGTTCTACACTGGCCGTACACAGCACGCGCGTGTTGCCCGCCTCGATTAGCACACTGCCCGGCGACATCTTGGTGAAGCCGCGTTTGATTTTGATGGGACGGAGTTCGTTTGATTTGCGCATGGAAATAAATTCACTCGACTTCGTGCAATAGCCAGGCCAGCAAGCCCTTTTGCACGTGCATTCGATTCGCGGCTTGAACGAGCACGGCACTGTAATGGCCGTCGATTACTTCGTCGGTGACCTCTTCACCGCGTTTGGCTGGCAAACAATGCAGAAAAACGGCGCCTTCGGGGGCATGTTCCATCAATGCGGCGTTCACCTGAAAGCCGGCAAAGGCGTTGCGGCGTGATTCGGCTTCCGCTTCCTGGCCCATGCTTGTCCAGACGTCGGTATAGACGCCAATGGCGCCAGCCACGGCTTCTCGGGGATCAACAGTTTGGAGCAGCCGCACTTCCGGCGCGGCGACGGTGAGCTGCTCAAGAAACGCGCGGTCGAACTGATATTTTGGCGGCGATGCGATGGCGAACTCGACGCCCAGCTTGCCGCAGGCGACAGCGAGACTGCGGGCAACGTTGTTGGCGTCGCCGATATAGGCCAGACGCTTGCCTTCGAGCGGGCCGTGGATCTCGTCGAGCGTGTATAAGTCCGCCAGCGCCTGGCACGGATGCGCGAGATTGGTCAAACCGTTGATCACCGGGCAGGTGCAGTACCGGGCCAGTTCTTCGACTTTGGCGTGATCATGCGCGCGGCAAACGACGACATCGACGTATTGGCTGAGCACCTGCGAAAAATCATAGGCGCTTTCGCGATTGCCCCAGCCGACGTCGGCGCCAAGGAAGAGCGTCGTGCCGCCCAAATGGGCCATCGCCGATTCGAAGCTGACCCGCGTCCGCAGCGACGGCTTCTCGAACAGTAGGGCCTGCACGCGCCCTGGCAAAATCGGTTCGCGAAGTCCTTCCTGAAACTTGTCCTTGAGGTCTTTCGTCAGCGCGAAAATCCGCCGAATCTCGTCGGGCGATAGTTCCAGCAGTGTAATTAAATGACGCATGGTGTCTCTCGATCAAAGAAATTCAGAATTCAGAACGCAGAATTCAGAATTGGAATCAGGCTTGTCGCGGGAGCTTGCGAATCACGTCGGACAGAATCTCACAGCCTTCTTCGGCTTGCTCTTCGGTCAAATTCATCGCGGGTAAGAGGCGAATCACCGTGCTGTGCGTGCAGTTCACCAAGAGCCGCCGATTGAGACATTCCTTGACGACCGGCGTGCCGTCGACAGCCAATTCGATGCCGATCATGACGCCGGCGACACGCACCTCGCGGACGATGTCACATTCCTGGGCCAAAGCAGCGAAGCGGCTCTGGAACAATTCGCCCAGTTGCTTGGCGTTTTCGAGCAATCCTTCCTGCTCGATCATTTCGAGCGTCGCGATGCCGGCCCGTGCGGCGATTGGATTGCCGCCGAACGTCGCCGCGTGCATGCCGGGCCGCAATGACGGCGCAATCTCAGGTTTGGCGAGCAGGGCGCCGCCCGCAATGCCGCCACACAGAGCCTTGGCCAGTGTCATCACATCCGGCGTGACGCCGAATCGCTGATACGCGAACCAATCGCCGGTGCGGCCACAGCCGGTTTGCACCTCGTCGAACATGAGCAGCAACCCGCGCTCATCGCACAGTTTTCGCAAGCCCGGCAAAAACCCGGCTGGCGGAACTTGCACACCGCCCTCGCCTTGAATCGGCTCGACGAGCACCGCGCACGTCTCGTTATCCACCAGCTTGCGTGCCGCTTCGAGGTCGCCATAGGGTGCATATTGAAAGCCGGCAACCAGTGGACCGAGTCCTTCGTGATATTTGGGCTGGGCCGTCGCGGTCAGCGCCCCGAGCGTCCGGCCGTGGAAGCCGCCGGTGAACGTGATGATTTTGTATTTGCCTTTGCCGTGCAGGCGGGCCAGCTTGATCGCCGCTTCGTTGGCTTCCGCGCCGCTATTGCAGAAAAACGCCTGACCGCCAAAGCTTCGCTCACTCAGCATCTGGGCCCAGCGGCCCTGTACGTCCATGTGCCACGTATTCGGCACATGAATCAGCGTCGCGACTTGCTCCTGTACTGCTCGCACGACGGGTGCCGGGCAATGCCCTAGCAAGTTGCAGCCCCAGCCGGGGAACAAATCGAGATAGCGATTGCCTTCCGCGTCCCAAACGAGCGAACCCTCGCCGCGCACCAGATTCACCGGATAGCGGTTGTAGTTGCCGATGACGTATTTTTTGAACAGCTCGACGGTGGCAGGCGAACTGGGATGTTCTGTGTCGGTTGCGATGGCCATGTGAGTAGGTGAGTGGTGAGTAGGTGAGTGATGGGATTTATGATCCCTTTACTATTTCCGTTCCCACGCCGCTTGTCGTATAAATCTCGAGCAGCAGCGAGTGCCGCGTGCGGCCGTCGATAATGTGAACCTTGCGAACGCCGCGATCGAGCGTGTCGAGGCAGGCTTCGACTTTGGGAATCATTCCCGCGTCAACGACGCCAGTGGCGATCAGCTCGCGGGCCTCGTGATCGGTCAGCGAGTGGATGATCGACGTAGGATCGTTCTTGTCGCGCCGCACGCCGTTGACGTCGCTCATATAAATCAGCTTCTCAGCTCCCAGCGCCTGGGCTACTGCCGTCGCTGCGGTGTCCGCATTGACGTTCAGCTTGCCGCCAGTTGTTTCATCGAGCGCCATCGATGGAATCACCGGCACCTGGCCGGCGTAACACAGATTCTCGATCGTCGTCCGATCCACGCGCGTTACCTGGCCGACGTGGCCAAGATCAATTGCCTGGCCGTCGTCGCCCGGTAGTGTGATCTTTTGCCCAAAGAGCACATTGTTCGTCCGAAAGTTCAGGGGCATCGAACGGCCGCCGAGTTCCTCGATCTGACCCGCCAGCCGTTCGTTCGTTTCGTAAGCCAGCACCTGCTCGACGATTTTGAGCGTGGCCTCGTCCGTATAGCGGCGGCCTTTGATTTTTTTGGGCACTAGACCGGCGGCGTCCATGGCTCGGTCGATCGCCGCGCCGCCGCCATGCACGACGACGGGCCGCATCCCGACCGTTTCCATGAACACGATGTCGAGCAGCACGTGCCGCATCGCGCTTTCGTGCTCCATCACGCTGCCGCCGAGCTTGATGACCGTGATCTTGTCGCGGAACCGGCGAATCCAGCCGAGGGCCTCGATCAGCGTGTCGGCTTTGGAAATGGCTTTCTTTTGCGAGGCTTCGACCAATGCAGCAATGCTCCGATTCGGCGGACAAAAAACCAGCGCCTAAACGACTTAGGGCAAGCCGAAGCTTGCCCCATCCGCGATTGCGGAAACCGCGATTTTCACGTTGCTAAAGCGCCCTGTCAACGACGCAGGGGCGAAAAGAAGCGTAAACTGGGCGGTCCCGGTAATGTAAAAATGACGAGTGACGAAGCCGACCATCGCTCCGCGACGGTGCCCGTGACCAATGGCGCGAGCAAAAAGTTACCGCGCAATGTCAAAATTTTGGGCCTGGCCAGCTTGCTGAATGATATTGCCAGCGAGATGGTCTTTCCGCTGCTGCCGGCGTTCCTGATTCAGGTGCTCCATGGCACGAAAACGTCGCTGGGGCTAATGGAAGGCGTCGCGGATTCGGTTTCGAGCTTGCTGCGCCTCTTTTCCGGCGCCTGGTCCGACCGCGCGGGCTCGCGGAAGGTATTCGTTATTTTCGGCTATGCCCTGGCGGCGTTGGCGCGGCCGCTTTCCGGCCTCGCCGGACGACAGTGGCATCTATTCGCCACTCGCACGGCTGATCGAATCGGCAAAGGCATCCGGACGTCTCCCCGCGACGCGCTCATCGCGGATTCCACAATGCCCGAAATGCGCGGCCGCGCGTTCGGATTCCATCAAGCGATGGATCATCTAGGCGCGGCCGTCGGACCATTGCTCGCGATGCTGTTTTTGTTCATCTGGCCGAGGCAATTGCGAACTTTATTTTTTCTAACGCTGATCCCTGGCATTTTGGTCGTCGTGTTAATCACCGTCGCGCTGCGGGAAAAGCCGCACTCTGAGCCGAAGGAAAAGCCGGCATTGCCGCAGTCGCTGCGGCCGCTGAATTGGCGGTTTCGCTTCTATTTAATCGCACTCGTCCTCTTCACGCTCGGCAACTCCAGCGACGCGTTTCTGCTCGTCCGCTCGTCCGAGTTGGGCGTGCAGCAAAGCCTGTTGCCATTGTTATGGTGCCTGTTCCATATCGTTAAAACGGTATCGAACCTGGTCGCCGGCCATTGGACCGATCGCACGGGCGCGAGACCGCTGCTCATCATCGGCTGGCTGGCATACGGCGCCGTCTATTTGTGCTTTGCGCTCGCTTCTGTTGCCTGGCACGCCTGGGCCATTTTTCTGATTTACGGCTTCGTGTATTCGCTGACGGAGCCGGCCGCCAAGGCAATGGTCACTGAGCTGGTGCCCGCCGAGCGGAAAGGACTTGCCTTCGGCTGGTTTCACTTTGCGATTGGCGTCGGCGCTCTGCCTTCCAGCTTGATCTTCGGCTGGCTCTACGACGATTTCGGCGCGTGGACCGCCTTCGGCTGGGGCGCAACTTCAGCCGCACTTGCCTCGATGCTGTTATTAATCGACCCAGCGATTGGGAGGGCGAGGCTCCCGCCGAGCCATTCGTGATTTCAAGCGGAGGCTCAGCAGGAGCTTCGCCCTCCCAGTGCCTAAGCTTTCGCCGTCGTCTTCGTCTTGGCGGCGACAATCAGATGGGCCAAGCGCGATTTGGTGCGCGAAGCGGCGTTGGGATGAATCACCCGCTTGGCGCCGGCGCGATCCAATTTTTTCGTGGCGAGCTGCAACTCGGTCTGCGCGGTCGCCAGATCGCCGGCTGTGACGGCCGCACGGACCTTGCGGATCTGCGTCTTGATGGCCGATTTCGTGGCCCGATTCTGGGTGCGGCGCTCTAAGCTCTGCCGCAGTCGCTTCTTTGCACTCTTCGTATGTGGCATACAGGTAGCGTGGGCTGAGCCCACCATTCATTCAAAATTCGTTGGGTTTGGAACCGACCAATATCTCAATTCGCGCCCAACTTGTCTAGCCGCTGTCGGGCGTCCTTAAAGGTGGGGTCTGCCGCGACCAATGCCTCAAAGTGCTGCCTCGCAAACGTTCTTTGGCCGAGAGCCGCCGCCAGAACACCCGTCCGATAACGGGCCAATTTTAGGATTTCGTCGTTCGCTGAAAGCAATTGGGCCTTGGAAACAGCTTGCTCATAGAGCTCGAGGGCCTTATCAAACTGCCGTAGGTGCTGAAAGCATTCGCCCAGCTCGATAAACGCACCCGGGTGATCCACCTTGAGCTTTTGCGCCTCCTCCAGCCGCTGAATCGCCCCCGAAAAATTCCCGACCTGCTTCAGCCGGCGGGCCAATTCCAGCCGCACCGACCAGTCGTTCGGCATCCGTTCGGTGCGGCTGTTCCATATCTCGATTTCCAGTCGCTGATGCTCGCCTTCGAGTTGCGTCAGCATGGCTTTGGCCTTGGGATGCGAATCGTGGGCCTTCCAACGGCGAGCAATTGCCAACCGCTGGCTGCTTTTCGCCATCTGCAGTTTTTCCCGCTCCTCCAGCACTTTTAAATCGGCCCCGGCCGCCGATTGAACGTCCGCGAGCACTTTCTCGGCTTCGCCAAACTGCTCCGCAGCGATTAACGCGTCGGCGAGCGTTAAGCCGCCTGCTGAATTCCCCGGCTGATTTTTCCAGGCCTGCCGCAGCGCGGCCAGCTCGCTGGGAACCTGACTCGCGGGCGGCTGCAAAACGGCGAGCGCCGCGGTTGCGGCAGCATCGCGTGGCTCGATCGACAATAGTCGGCCCCATTCGGCCGCAGCATCGTCAAACCGCCCCAGACGAGAAAGCGACTCAGCCAGTCCGCGGGCGATTTCAGCGACCTGTGGCGCTCGTGCGGCTGCGAGTTGCCAATAGCGGAGCTCGGCCTGATCCAAATTTGCTTCGCCCGCGGCTTTGGCCAACGACTTCAATAGTTCGGCATCGGCGGGGCTTTGCCATAAGCGGTCTGCCGCCGACCGGAGGATCGACTGCTCGGTCGTTGCTCGCATGGGCTCAAGATCAGTGCCGCGCGGGGCCTTGGCTTTACCTCGGCCGAGCAATCCCTCCAGCACTCGATTGACCCACGACTTTCGCCGGCGGGCCGCCTCGCGCCGCTGCAGGTTGGCCATCAGCGCATCCAGATACAGCGTATTGCCGACATCGATATGCAGACACTCGGCCAGGAGCTGATGAATTTGGCCAAAATCGGGCGGCTCATGTCCCATCAGCCGCTGCGCCTCCTCATAGCGCTGCTGCAACCGCCGCCGGAGGTCCGGCTTAATTAACAGCGGTAGCGGCGAATTCTCGGCCATGAGGTTATTCTGTACGTGGGGCAGGCTTCCAGCCTGCCATAATAACTTCAAACCCTGCGCGCAAAGATAGGAAGATAGCCCGGGCAGGCCAGAGGCCTACCCCACGATGCCAATGCCAACCGGAAAAGTCTATCTCATCGGGGCCGGGCCGGGCGATCCGGGCCTAATCACGCTCCGCGGCGTCGAATTGCTGGCTCGCGCCGACGCCGTTCTCTACGACTATCTCGTCAACCCGGCCATTCTCGGGCACTGTAGGCCGGACGCATTGAAAATCTCTCTGGGTCAGCACGGCACCGGCCGCGTGATGTCGCAGGACGAGATCAATCTTCAACTGGCCGAGCTGGTCAAAACAAATTCGACCGTGATCCGCCTCAAAAGCGGCGACCCCATGATCTTCGCTCGTGCCGGCGAAGAGCTCGATTTCCTCGCCCAGCAGTCGATTCCGTTCGAAATCGTCCCCGGCGTGACGGCGGCGCTCGCGGCAGCCGCGTATGCGGGCGTCCCAATCACGCACCGCGACGCCGCCTCCGCCGTGGCGTTCGTCACCGGTCAGGAGGATGCCGCGAAAGCCGATTCGTCGCTCGATTATTCTGCCCTCGCCCACTTTCCCGGCACGCTCGTCTTTTATATGGGCGTGACAACCGCCGGCCATTGGTCGCAGGCGCTCATCGAGGCCGGAAAATCAAATTCAACGCCGGTAGCAATTCTTCGCCGCGTCAGCACGCCGCACCAGCACCGGATCGATACGACGCTCGGCGGCGTTGCCTCGGCCGTGGCCCAGCATCACCTGCGTCCTCCCGTCGTTTTCATCGTGGGCGAAGTCGCCGCCCACGGCTCCGTCTGGTCGTGGTTCGAAAAACGGCCGCTTTTCGGCCAAACGGTGCTCGTCACTCGACCGATAGACCAGGCCGACGATCTGGCTAAGCCCCTGGCTGAGCTGGGCGCGGATGTGCTCACGCAACCAGCGATCGAGATCAAGCCGCTGCGGCTGACCGACACTTCCGATCGCTCGCTCGATTTGTTAGATCGCTTCCAGTGGCTTGTTTTCTCCAGCGCCAATGGCGTCCGCCACTTCTTCGACCGGCTGCTCGAACCGTTCGTGCAACCCCCGCGCGACGTCCGAGCGCTGGGCAAAATCAAAATCGCGGCTATCGGCCCGGGAACGGCCGAAGAATTGTCGCGCTATCATGTGAAGGCCGATATCGTTCCGGACGAATATCGTGCCGAGTCGCTGGCCCAATCTTTGGTCGCTGGCGCAGCAGGAAATCGATTCTTGCTCGTTCGCGCCAGCCGCGGCCGCGAAATACTGGCTGAGGAGCTAACCAAAGCCGGTGGCATCGTCGAGCAATTGGTCGTTTATGAAAGCATCGATGTCGAGCGCGCCGATCCGGCAATCGTCGCCAAAATGGCTGCCGGCCAAATCCACTGGACCACCGTCACCAGCTCCGCCATCGCCCGCTCGCTTGTCAACCTTTTCGGCGACTCACTCCGCAAAACCAAGCTCGTCAGCATCAGCCCCATCACCTCCGCCACGCTCCGTGAACTCGGCTTCGAACCCACCGCCGAAGCGAAGGAATACACGATGGTGGGCGTTGTCGCGGCAATCCAAGGCCGAGTAAAAGAATGACCAAGACAATCCTTGTCCTTCTCATAACGCCAGTAATTCTGGTCGTTTTGGCTTTCGCCGCAGTGTTTGGCACTATTGCCTACAATAGCCATATGCGGGTTAGAGATGCGACGCCGGCCTTCGAGCCGCTCGCGCGCCTCGGCTGCGAATTCCTTTCGCAGCCTTATGGCGGCCGACACTGTTACTACATTGCTACTTTCGGACCCAACTGCTCCCTGTCGGACAGTAACGTCGCAGAACTGCTTAGCCTTAATAAACTGCCTTCGCGAAATGAGCTCGACGTTGAAATCAAAACGACTGCTGTTACCGATGCCAGCGTTGTCGAGCTCAAACGCATTACGACTATGGATGCGCTCGATGTGACTCAGTCATCGATCACGGACGATGGAATTGAAGACCTCCGAATGGCTCTACCTGGCTGCATGGTTGTGACACGAGAAATGATGCGCAAAATGAGTGGAGAACAAAAATAGCGCGCGACCACGACGAGCCACATCTAAACGCCTGGGAACGCACCCAAGCACGCTTTACGAAACCCCGTGTTTTTGCACACAATAGCAAGAACACAGCTCGGATATCCGGGCCTTAAAGAGGAGGGAGCCGCGATGGAGACTTTGATGATGAGTTCCGGCGTTCTGCAAATTGGCGAAACCGCCGGCGCCGTCTGGCGTGCTCTGAGCGAAAACCGCTCCCTGTCGCTGGCAAAGCTCGTGGAGCAGGTCGGCGGCAACCGCGACCTCGTCATGCAAGCCGTCGGCTGGCTCGCCCGCGAGGACAAAATCGACATCACCGAAACCAAACGCGGCCGCATCGTCTCGCTTCGCGAGGTGTAACCCGTTGCCTTAGCCGGACGTATTACGCAGCCGCTGCATGACTTCGTCGAGCGTCAGCATTTTGGCGCGTCCAGAATCGATTTCCTCGAGCCGGCGGACGAGTTCTGCCTCATCTTCCGAGCTTAGCTCGAGCGGCCTCTCATCCTCCGGTAGGCTCTCGAGCAGCAAATGAGCCAATTCACCGCGTTGATCTGCGGGAAGGCCCAATGCTTGCAAAAAAACGTCGCCGGCCATGCTCATCTCGTCATCTCCAAATCGCGATTAAACAATTATATCACGATTCACTCGCCGCCCACCGGCAGCTTCCGCCACTCCACTTCCAGCGACAACAAATTCATCGCCGTCACATACAGCCGCCCCGCCTGCGGCCCCCAGCGATCGGCAATCGGCAAGAGCGGATCCCAACTGCCGGCCAGCTCCCCGCGGCGAACCTGCGATTTCACCAAGAGCGGCTGCAGCCGATCGTTCCAAGCCTGCCATTTCTCGCCCCCGACCTGCGCCATGACCTGCGTTGCATAATACCAGTAATATGTGTCCCGCTCGTTTTGCCGGCCATTCATTTCGCTCGGCAAATTCGTTCCCAAAAACGCTGCTCCGCGAGTCACGTTCGCATCGTCACGCCTCCAGCCCGTATAGAGTCGCATGAGCAGCCCCACCGCCGTCATCGTCTTGCTGGCCACGCGGCCATGCCGCTGCTCCAGCGAATTCGGCGCGTATGGGTTATAGCAGAACAAATACGGCGCGCTTCCCGATTGCTGCGCCGTATCGAGCCAATGGCTAATCTTGCCATACGCATCCGGCGGCACTGCCAGTCCAGCGAATTCACCACTCTTCAGTGCCATTGTCATCCAGCCACTGACCGACGTATCCGCTCCAACACCCGGCGCATATCGCCAGCCGCCGCGCTCCGTTTGCTGCGCAGCAACAATAAAATCAATTGTTCGCTGCGCCGGCTCGCGCAGCGATGCGTCCTGCGTCATCCCGTATGCCTCGCACACGGCAATCGCCGCCAGCGCATGGCTATACAGCCACACGCTCTTGTTCGACGCATCATCCAGCGGCACGAACAAATCGCCGTTTGCTTTCTGGCGGCTCAGCAAAAATGCCAGCCCGCGCGCCACTACATCGTGATAGGCCAACTCGCGATGGTTATATCCGGCTCCTTGAAACGACATTACCGCTAGCGCCGTCGCCGCCGTGTCGCTCACCAGGCTCGCCCCCTCGGGAAAACCCTGCAAGCTCCAGCTTCCATCAGCCCGCTGATGCCGAGCTAAGAAAACAAGGCCCCGCTCGATGGCATCCTCGCTCTCAAGGACGCTGCCGCCAGATTCAATCTGGTTTCCGCCTCGCAGCCGTGCGGAGCGCGCACTGAACGCCTCTTTGGGAACCACGGAGCGAACCGCAGCTGGCGCCGCGATCGAGCGCGACGGCCTCGCGAGCGCCGCCAGCTCGTTCGGAATCAGCGCCGAACCGTCAACTCGCTCCGTTCGCCGAGAAGACGGCGGCGCTGTCAGCCGAGGCGCCTGGTCGCGGGCAATCGTCGCTGGCTGCGTCGTAGTGCCAGGAGAACCATCTCGCGACGCGATTGGCTTTCGCTCCGTTTGCATACGGCCCGTCCCCGCAACCAGCGGCTGATGATCGAGCCGCGCTTGCTCCACCGCCGCCTGTGCCAGTGCAGGCAATTCGACCGTCGCGACTGCGGACGGCTCCGCCAGCCTGGCCGGACCACGCGCGGCAATTTCGCTACGCAGATTTTCCTCGCCGCTCGCTTCCGGCTGCTGATAAATTGGAATTCGCCGCCGCGCGTCCGTTGGCTGATCAACAATCGGTTCCGACCGCTGCGCCGGTTCCTCAGCGACAGTACGCCGCGCCATTTCTGGCATAGCAACGGGCCGCTGATCGACTGCGATTTGGCTTGCCTGAACCACTGCCGCCTGAATTGCAGCGGCCTGAGCCGGCGCTTCAGCCGCTGCCTCAGGTAGCTCGATTTGGCCGGCCGTCTGCGACGGTGCCTCGACTAAGCTGCGTGCGACATCCGCGGCTTCCAGCACTGGCATTTCCGGCCGATCTTCGCGCGATTTGTGGTCCAATTCAGCCGTCTGCGGCTTCAATTCGCTCTCCAACTCGCGTGACGATTCCGCGGGCGCATCGAGCACAACATTGTCGAGCCTTTGCCGCTTGGTGGCTTCACGTTCCTCGGTCGGGAGCGGCGTCTCCGACTCCACGGGCATTTCAAAATCCTGCCGCGGCCGGTTCTCCTCCGGCAAATGTTCCACCGGCCGGTATTCGGCGATCTTCTTCGGTTCACGGCGGGCATTATTCATGCGACTCGGAACCAAATTCAAGTTAGCGCCCGTCTCCATTCGTGCATGAACCATCTGCACGACCAAGACCGCATGCACGATCAAGCACAGAACCAGCGCCAACTGCAGCGGCCGCCGCACCAGCCGCGGATCGACAAACGCTACCCCAGCCATCGCGCCAATCGTTGCCAAACCAATCGAACCAACGACGATCCAAACATGGAGCGGCCACTGCGCCAGTTCGCTCGTCTGCTGTTGAGCGACCAGGCCAATCAACAACGCTCCCAGCGCCGCCACCGCCGCCTGCACCGGCCATGCCTCATCGTCAAAGTAATGACTTGCGATGGATCGATCGTCTTGCTGCGTCAGTGACATCTCAAGCTGCCCGTTTTCTTTGATTCCTTAACGACCTTCTGCTCAAGCTCCTATCCTGCTCCTCGTTCCCACGCTCCGCGTGGGAACGCCGCCTTCGGGGCACCCGCTCTGCGGGTCGGCTCTGCGTCTTTCTTGTTCCGACATAATCACGGCTCATCCGCCAGCGACGCCGAATAGTCATGAATTCCCGCTTGGTTACATAACCGCATCGCCGTCGCCACAAAGTCCCAAGCCGCCCGCTTATCGGCCCGGATGATCACCGTCTGCGTCAGCGGATTATCGCCGCCAGCGAGCACGAGCATTCGGCCCAGTTCATCCGCGGTCAAAGCCTGCCCGCGAATTGTGTACCGTCCCGCTTCGTCGATGTTGATAAAAATCTCCCGGGGCTTCGCCGTCAGCGGCATCGCCGCCGTTCCCTCCGGCAGCTGCACCTTCAGCTCACGCTCGTCATTGGCGAACTGACTCACCACCATGAAGAAAATGAGCAGGTTGAACACCATGTCCATCATCGGCGTCAGATCCAACAGGCCCAGTGCCCGCCCGCGATTGATTTGAACTGCCATGGGTACTACTGGGGTGGCTGTGTTTTGCGAAGCAGAACACGGCCGCTCAAATGCTCGACTTCACTTCTTTAATCGCCGCCGCAGCGCCATTCCCGCTCGCAGGGTTGCGACTTGAATGTGCATCCGCCAGTGCTGGCAGCAAATGAAACGTCATCTCATCAATCTGATGAAACAGCCCTAAAATCCTGCCCTCAAAAAAATGCGACACCAATAGCGACGGAATCGCGACGGCCAGCCCCGCAAACGTCGTCACCAGCGCCGTATAGATGCCCCCCGCCAGCATCGTCGTCCGATCAGCCACTACCTCAGTCACCGTCAGCCGATGAAACGCCATGATCATCCCCTGAATCGTGCCGATCAGGCCCAGCATGGTCGAAAGACTCGCCGCCAGATTGATCCACCGCACATTGCCATACAGCCGATCGGCTTCCCGCTGGCTCGCTTGCGCCGCGGCCGACTCGATCTCCGCCAGCGGCCTGCCAGCACGTGCGAGTAGCGCCCGCACTACATTCGCCGCGGCCGAAGGAAACCGCCGGCAGAGCGCGAGCCCTTTGTCGAGATCGAACGCCTCCGGTCCGCGTTCCAGTTCATCCAGCCCCCTCACCAACCCCGCCGGCAAAACCCGCCCCCGCCGCAGCGCAAACAGCCGCTCAATCGCCATCGTCACCGCGAGCACCGACATCGCAGCGATCGGAATCATAAAAACTCCGCCCGCCACCGCCAAATCCCAAATCCGAATCGACGGTGTGCCGAGCGGTTCGTTGCCCTGGCGATCTTGGGCAACTACGTCGAACGGCAATTGCACCATCGCTGTTGCAATGAGCAGCGTCCACCCGGTTTTTTTTCGCTTTCTAAACCAATCGAACATTTGGATTCGCTGACTGTTTGCAAGTAGTTGACCGGCATTTAGAACCACGAAATACACGAAATACACCAAAGCGATTGACTGATCTTTTTCGTCTCTTTCGTGTTTTTCGTGGTCGATCTCATCTTTGTTGGTAACCGCACGAGTTCGCTACAACTTGCCCAGCGCCGCCAGCCGCTTCCTGGCAATCTCCGCCAGTTCATGCCCTGCATGCCTTTCCAAGACAAACCGGTAGCAGCGCTCCGCATCTGCGACCAATTTCTTCTTCGTCGCTGCGTCGGCGGCTGTACCGATTTGCACTTCAGCGCAGCGCCCCGCCTCATAGCCGCTCTTAGCCTGCCAGTTTTTGGTTTCATTCGCGGCTTGCTCGCCGCCATAGCCGTACATCGCCCGTTGAAACTCCTTGCTGGCCTCGTCGTACTTCTTCGCGGCAAAGAATAGCTCACCGCGCATGAACCGCGCCCGCGCCCCAACCGTCCCCTTCGACTGCTCCGTAGCCGCTTCGTAATAGTGTTGCGCATCGTCAAGCTGCTTCAAGTTCTGCTTTGCCCAGCCCAATTCGTAATTCGCTTCCGCCAAGAGTGGCGATTCCGGCTGCGTCTCCAAAAGCTGCGTCAAAATCGCCGCACTCGTCTCCCATTTCTTCAGCTGCGCCGCCGTCTGTCCTGCATGGAGCAGCAGCATCGCCCGCGCTGTCGGCGATTCCGGCTTTGTCTTCAGCGCCACTTCGTACAAAGCCTCAGCCGCCTCGTATTTTTCCAGCCGAAACAAGCATTCAGCTCTCATAAACGCCGCATCCGCCGCCAGCGCCCCGCGCGGAAACGCCTTCAATTGCTCCGCAAAGTGCCGTTCGGCAGCCGAATACTGGACCGCTTCATACTCCGTCCACGCCAGCTTATACGTCGCCTTCTCCGCCAACTCTCCGGAAGCCTTCGCCGCTCGAGCCTTGCTATACGCCGTCGCAGCTTCGCCAAGGTCCTTTCGCTCATAGCAATCCTCGCCCACATGAAACCATGCCTCAGCCGCCAGCGGGCTCTCGGGATAATCCTTGGCCAGCCGCTCGAATGCCTTCGCCGCCTCAACCTGCTTATCCTGCGACTTGATCGCCCATCCGATTTCATACAGCGCCTGATCCGCCGATGCATATCGTGGATTCGCCTTCAGCAGCTCTTCAAACGACGCAGCCGCTGCCGCAGAATCCTTCGCCGCGACTTGAGCCAATCCCCGTTCGAACAATGCATCAGCTCGGCGCTCCGCTTCGGGACTCGACCGCAAGACAACATCCAGGTCGGCAACCGCGGCCGCAAAGTCGCCCAACTGCCGGCAGCACAGCGCCCGTCCATAACGCGCATCGCCCACAAGCGCGTGCTGGGGAAATGTTTCAATCAACTGCGAAAACGTCGCCCGGCCGGCAGCAAAATCCTTCTGCTTGTACTCCGCCCAAGCCTTGCCTTCCAGCGCATACGGCGCAAACGACGAGTCCGCGAACTTCGCCGCGACGATACCATATTCGCGCACCGCCCCTTCGCTGTCGCCAGCCGCGGCGTTCCACTCACCCAGTCGATAATGAATCTCATCCAGCAGCTTGCTCATCGGATACTCGGCCAAAAATCGCCGCGCATGATCGATCGCAAGCGTTGTATCGCCCGCTTTGGCTTCCGTCCGCGCGAGCAGCAGCAGCGTCTCATCCGCCTGTCGCCATTTCGCAGACGCCGCCACCGACTCCCGCAGCGATTGTTTCGCTTCGGCGAACCGATTTTCGTGAAATTGGCTCGCCCCCACCAGAAATAACGCCTCCGCTCGCGCCTCGGCTGATTTCAGGCCTGCTGCCACCGGCGACAAATCCGTGATCGCGCCCTGGTAGTCCTTTTTCAAGTAGGAAATGAGTCCAACCCGCAGCCGCCACGCATCCGCATCGGCATGTTTCGGACTTTCCGACAGCAGCTTGCGGTATTGAGCTCCCGCAGCGTCGTAGTTCCGTAGTTGCAAGTTGCACTCGGCAGCCACGTACTCCACATCCGCCCGGAAATCGCTTGCCGCGTAAGCCTTCAAGAATCGCTCGGCATATTGGAGCGCCTCTTCGTATCGCATCAGCTTCAATGCCGTGAATGCCGCGCCGTATAGCGCTTGAGCAGCCAGTTCATGTTGTGGATGGTCGTCCACGAGCTTCGCATACAGCGCCAGTGCCTCCTCCCGCCGCTCCGGCATTTCATACAGAGCGTCGGCCTGATCGAGCCGCAGGTTCACCGCAAAAGGCGCATCGCCATGTCGTACCGCTTCTTCTTTGCCAATCTCAGCCGCCTTTTTCGCTTCCCCGCGTTTCAGCAAAATCCGGCACAACCAGTGCGCCGCCTCAGCCGCCTCATGGCCTGGCAGTTGCATCGCCCTTATTAACCACTTGCTCGCCTCATCCAGTTTGTCAGCCCGATAAAACAACCGGCCCGCCAGCAGCGTCGCCTCCGCCACATACTTCGAATCAGGAAGTTTTTCCGGGACACTTGAGAAAACGGCCGCCGCGTCCGCGGCTCGGTCTAGCTTCACCAAACAATACCCCAGCCGAACTAACGCCCAGTCCCCGCCCTGATTCAGCGGATTAGCTGCCAGCTCGCCAAATAATTTTGCCGCCCGCTCCGCATCTCCCGCCTTGAGCAGCGACTCGGCCAGCCGCAATTTCACATCCGTCGCTCGCGGCTGCTGTCCAAACTCCTTTAAAAACGCTTGATACTGTTCCGCTGCACCGCGACTGTCGCCCAACTCCTCCTCGGCCACGCCCAGCGCATACAGCGCTTCAGCCCGCCATTTTGAATTGGCAAACTGCGTGTCCAACCGCACATATGCTTTAATTGCCTCAGCTTTTTGACCAGCCGCATAAAACGCTTCGCCCCGATAGAACAAAGCTTCATCCGCGTGCTTGCTCGCCGGATATTTGTCTAACAGCGTCCCGAACGCCTTCGCCGCCGCTTCATACCGTGCTGCTTCTCCGCCGCGGGCCATTGCATACTGACACGTCCCCAAATCGAACAGCGTCTCTTCCAGCAACTCGAATTTCGGATGCTTGGCCACCACCGCCTCAAACGCCTCCGCCGCCGCCGCAAAACTCTTGAGCTGCAGCTGGCAAACTCCCAGATAGTGCTGCGCCTTCGCCGCCAGCGGATCGCCAGGAAAATTCTTCAAAAACTTCTGCCATTCCTCGACCGCGACTTCCAGCGCCCCGTTGTTCTGAAAATTGGCCGCCTCGCGATAAGCGAGCACCGCTGCACTGGAGGAAACCGCTCCCTTGTCCTGCGCACCTGCGTCAGAAAGGAGCATGACGCCGACAACTAGCGCAATAAGGCCAACTCTCAATCCAATCCGCTCTCGGCTAATCGCTTTCATCGCTTCCCTGCCGCTTAACATGGGAGGGCGAGGCTGTTGCCGCTGGCGGCACAAGCCGCGCGCCGAGGCCTTGCAACTCGAATACACACATTCTGCAGTTTATCGGCCCGGCCAAAAGCGGTAAAGCAAACGCAACTCGCCGGCCACGTTACGAACTAGCGGAATGAACTACAATTCTTTCGTGTGTTTCGTGTCTTTCGTGGTCCTCTCCTTTCATCATCGTGGCAAACATCCTCATTACCGGCGGCGCAGGCTTCATCGGCTCGCACTTGACCGAAGCCCTCCTCGCACGCGGCGACCAGGTCACCGTCATCGATGACGAATCCACCGGCAACTTTCAGAACCTGACGGCGGCTGCCAAAAACCCAAAGCTAAAAATCATTCGCGGCTCCGTCGGCGACTCTGCCATCATCAAAAGCGCCCTGGAAGGCGTCAGCGAAATCTATCACCTCGCCGCTGCCGTCGGCGTCGCCCTCATCGCCCGCGAGCCCCTGCAAACGATTGAGCGCAACATCTATCCCACGCAGCTTCTGCTCGACGAGCTCTGCCGCCGCCACCGCGCCGGCCAACAGGTGAAATTTTTCCTCGCCAGCACGAGCGAAGTCTATGGCAAGAACCCCAAAGAAATCTGGAATGAAGAGGACGACCTCGTTTTCGGCTCGACGACTCGCCCCCGCTGGTCCTACGGCGCCAGCAAAGCCATCGACGAGTTCCTCACGCTCGCCTGCTCGCGCCAATTCGGCTTGCCCGTCGTCATCAGCCGCTTCTTTAACGTCGTCGGCCCCCGACAAACCGGCGCCTATGGCATGGTCTTGCCGCGCTTCATCGACGCCGCGCTCCACGGCCAGCCACTCATCGTCCACGACGACGGCCGCCAGATCCGCTGCTTCGCGCATGTGGCAGATGTCGTCTCCGCCGTCCTGGCCTTAATGCAAACGCCCGCCGCCACCGGCCGCGTCTTCAACATCGGCAGCGATCAGCCAATTTCCATCCGCGACCTCGCCTCCGCCGTCATCACCCAATGCGGCTCGCAATCCCAAATTGAATTTCAAACCTACACCGACGCCTACGACCAAGACTTCGAAGACATCCGCCGCCGCGTCCCCGACCTGACTCGACTCCGCTCCACCATCAATTATCAACCACAGCACAATTTGACATCGATCATCCGTGACACCATCGCCTGGAAACGCGGTACGATATGAAACCGCCCACTGCGAATGGTGCCCCTCACTGCAACCTAAAAGCCCGGCCCGAGGAGTAGGAGCAAGATGAAGATTAAGATTAGGAACATGATTAAGAGCAAGAGCTAGAGAAAGATTAGGATCGAACGATCTTGCTCATAATCTTGCTCTTACTCCTACTCCAATTCTTAATCTTACTCCTGCTCTTAATCCTACTCGGCCGCCTTCGACTAACCGCAAGGAACTCCCATGAAATTCGGCATGAATCTGCTGCTCTGGTCCGGTGAAATGAACGACTCGATGATCCCAATCATCAAGATGCTCAAAAACCTGGGCTATGACGGCGTCGAACTGCCCATCTTCAACACCTCGCTCGACTATAAAAAATGGGGCCAGATCCTCGACGACCACGGCCTCGCCCGCACGGCCGTCACAATCCGCGGCGTGGACGACAATCCCATCAGCCCCGACGCCAACATCCGCAAGAAAGGCATCGAAGCCACGATGCGCTGCCTCGATTGCTGCGCCGCCGCCGGCTGCACCAATCTCGTCGGCCCGTTTCATTCGGCGCTTGGGCACTTTTCAGGTGCCGGCCCGACCAAAGACGAATGGAAGTGGGGCATCGAAAGCATGCGGGCCGTCGCCGAGCACGCCGGCAAGGTCCACGTCACGCTCGGCGTCGAATGCCTCAACCGCTTTGAGACTTATTTCCTCAACACCCACGCCGACTCCGCCCGTTTCTGCCGCGAGGTCGATCATCCCCGCTGCCGCATGATGTACGACACGTTCCACGCCAACATCGAGGAAAAATCAATCCCGCTCGCCCTCGCCGCCTGCTCCGACATGCTCTGCCATGTCCACATCAGCTAAAACGACCGCAGCACCCCCGGCAAAGGCCTCGTCCGCTGGTGCGAAAACTTCGACGCTCTCAAGACAATCAACTACAACGGCTGGCTCATGGTCGAAGCCTTCGGCCTCGCACTCCCCGACATCGCCGCCGCCACCAAAATCTGGCGTCGTATGCACACCTCCGAAGAACAACTCGCCTCCGACGCCATCGCCTTCATGAAATCCCAAGTCGCCCTCCGCTGGCCGTTGTAATAGGCACACTCCATGTGCCGCCCTTCCCGTGGGGCAGGCATCTTGCCTGCCGTAACTCCTGCCACGGTCCACGCCGCGGAGGCATTTGTCGATTGTAGGGTGGGACAAGCGAGCCCCAGCTCGCGCCGGCCCACCAACGCCACACAAGATAGAGCGGCATCCCTGCAAGCCGCGCCGCGATCTCACAGCCGGGCGACGTAAAGCCCGGAAAAGCTTGCAGTTTGTAGGGTGGGACAAGCGAGCCCCAGCTCGCGCCGGCCCACCAAAGCAACACAACTTAGACTGGCGTTCTCATAGCCGCGCAGCGGCGACAGTTTGTAGCCGGGCGGCGTAAGCCCCCGGAAACGCGGTCTCACAACGATCACGAAAGCCCCGCAGGGGCGACACTCCCTGCGCCTCGATAGCGCTCCCTTCCCCTCCGCTCGCCCGCAGTCCCGTTCACGGGACTTCCTCTTTTAGTCCTGCGATTTATCGCAGGGCAACCGCCCTCAACCCTAAACTCTCCAGCCCCATTCATGGGGCTTACCAAACCCATTCCACATCGACACGCCCTCGCGGCTTTAGCCTTCCGCTCCAACGACACACGCCGCGCCCGACTACAATATCCAAATGCGTTACCGAAATATCCAAATGCGTTACCGACTCCGCACGCTGCTGATCGTTTAAGAGCCAATGGCCTCAATCCTCATTGCACTCGCCGCCCTAATCTCATTTCCCAGCGCTTTGATGATGGTCTACTTCGCATGGAAGGCGCTTACCAATCTGAGGCCAGGCGTCAAACTGTACGAATCCGCGATCGCCAATCCCAGAAACCGCCTTTGGAGTCCGGGCAATTTCAACGAAGCGGGGCTGACTGCTCGCCGCAGATACTTTTACGCCTTAGCTGGCACATTTCTGCCGATCATCTTGGTGATAATCATTGGCTTAGCGGCAAGACTCTTTAAATAACGACCAACTCCATGTTCCGTTTCACAATCCGAGACTTGCTGTGGCTGATGGTGGTGGTGGGGCTGGGCGTGGGTTGGTGGACGGACCACAGAAAGTCGATGCGACAAATCGAGCGGTTGATTGAACTGCATCCTCTCGCGCACGAAGGTCTCTATTATGAGCCAGCGAAACCAGCAACACTTTTTGACCCATGACCGAGAACTGGTACTGGACACTTGATCACTACTGACCATTTTCTATAATGTCTGCCAGGAAAATCCCCGCTATCGCTGCGCGCCCTTCCCCAGTTCGCTGTGCCCAAAGAGGTTCGCATCGCTCGCCTCGTAAAATGCATCGGGATGCATAACCATGCATAATGCATAACCATCATTTTCAACTCAAACGCCGAACCGCAAACACGTTACGACAAAAACAGCTGCCATAAAAAATCAAACGCATACGCATATCGCCGGGGGCGAGAACCACCCGAAAGACGAAATCGCTCAGTTCCCATCCACCGGCAGCGACTCCTCAAACGGAATCGCCCGGTTCTTTTGCATCGCAATCGAGATATTGCGCGCCATCCCATAAGCTCCGATGCCGATTGCCAGGCAACACAGCAGCATGCCGACCAGAGCCAGATTGCGCCTCGACGACGAAAGGCCCCAGATGCCCATGCCCAGGCCGAGCACCGCCACCAGTGCGGCTGGCGGCCAAAACAGTGCCAGAATCGCCGCAAAGATGCCCAAAAACAACGACGTAACCGTGCCACCCATCGCCATCATTTGCGCCCGCCGCGCATCGATGAGTTCTCCCGTCGTCACCGTCCGTAGGATAGGCCTCCGGCCTGTCCAGTCACTTGTGGATCGCGCCTCGGAGAGGGGATTGCTGGCCACTGCGGCCTCAATTGGCTTCTCATTCGCCGCGGCGTTCGGAGGCTCGGCATCAGCCGGAGCACCTGGCGCGAGCGTCGCAACAACCGCCTGCCCACACCGCCAGCAGCGATTCACCGCCCCCAGCAATTCTTCCCCGCATTTGGAACAGCGAATGGCCACGACGACGTCTTACTTCTCGCGAGTTTGGGGAACCGTCGCATCCAAATCCTTGGGAATCGCCCGCACCTCGCTATTCGGCCGCGGATCAGGATTTAGACCCACCAACGGCTTAATATTCTCGCGAATCCAAATATTCCGAAATCGTACCGGATTGCCGTGGAACTGAATCTGCATCGGCTCGCGCTCCGCGTGCGCGGAATACTTGGCCGGCTCCGTATATGACGTTGCGCCTAACAGTTCAAAGTGATTATGAATTAGCACCCCGTTCTGCAGCACCGTAACATAGCCCGGCGTCTGTAGAGAACCGTCCTCGGCGAATCGCGGCCCATTGAACACGATGTCATACGTCTGCCACTCTCCCGGCTTGCGGCACGCATTCACCATCGGCGGTTGCTCCTTATAAATCGCGCCGCACTGTCCATCGAAATAGGTCGTGTTGTCATACGAATCAAGAATCTGAACCTCGTAACGGCTCATGAGATAAAGACCACTGTTGCCGCGGCCTTGCCCGTTTCCCTTCACCTCCGCCGGCGTCGCAAACTCCACATGCAACTGACAATCCCCAAATTTTTGTTTCGACGTAATCGTGCCGCCGGCCGAAGTGGCCACGCCGTCCTCGATCTTCCATTTCTCACCGTTTTCCCAGCCGTCAAGCGACTTGCCATCGAACAACACAATCGCATCGCTTGGCGCCCCGCTCAAAGCACCTGGATCAATTACCGGCGGCGCCGGCCAAATGATCCCGCTCTTGTATTCGACCACCTGCATCGCAATCAGCGTTCCCCCAAGCAACAAGAATAAGAGTGCTATGAACGTCGTCTTGCGCATTGTGATTCCTCCCGTCGCTATGTCGGCGGCGAGCGGGGGACGTAAGTCCCCCGGTAATTCAACGTGACCGGGAGGCTGACACCTCCCGCTCGCCAGTAATTCGTTTGAACTTTGCACCACGCCACACCACCGCTAAGCTACGCTCAAAGGTTGCCGATTGGTAGTAGCACCGTAGGGTGGGCTGTGCCCACCAATATTTGTAGGGTGGGACAAGCGAGCGTAGCTCGCGCCGGCCCACCAAATATCTTTCCGCGGGGTGGGCCCTGCCCACCAACAATGAGAACAATAATGCATGTTGAAGCAATTCAAGTTGTCACCACCACCACCGAGCGAAAGGACGCCGAAACTCTCGCCGACGCAGTTCTCGAAAGCCGCCTCGCCGCCTGCGTGCAAATCGGCGGGCCGATCGACAGCCGCTATTGGTGGAACGGCCGCATCGAAAAATCCAGCGAGTGGCTGCTGACGATCAAAACCCGCCGCGACCTTTACAAACGGCTGGAGAAATTGCTTCTGGAGCAGCACCCGTACGATCAGCCGGAGATCATCGGCACCGCCGTCGCCGAAGTCAGCGCCGGCTATTTGAAGTGGCTCAACGAGCAGGTCGCCGTGGCCGAAAAGGATGACGGCAAATGAAGTGGTTGACAGAAAGGGGTCGGGAGTCGATTGCGAGAATGGTGTTCCAAATGGATAGACTTATACCGCAATCGACTCCCGACCCCCTCGTGCTCGGCCGCCGTCCAGTTTTACCGACAACCAAGACCTTTGCCCTAGTCCTAATCGCTATTTGCTTACCGACGGCGCGAGGTGATGAAGCTCCGCTGGTGGATCGCGGTATAGCACGATTCACGCCGACCACGGCCGAAGCTCAAATAGCCGAGCGATTTCGCCTCCAGCCTGCATCGTTCGACTGGCAAGCCGAGCAGATTTCGACCATCAGTGACAATTTTCAGGTTTTGAACGTCACGTTTCCGTCCCCCGTAAAAACGGCCGACGAAGCCAACAACACCGTCCATTGCGAATACTTTCGCTGCCGGCAACCCGGCCAGCGGCCCGCGGTGATTGTGCTGCACATTCTCGGCGGCGACTTCCCACTCTCCCGGCTATTTTGCAACACGTTGGCACAGCACGGAGTTCACGCTCTGTTCTTGAAAATGCCCTATTACGGCCCGCGACGCGACCCGAATTCGCGCCGCCGAATGGTCAGCCCCGATCCGCATGAAACGGTCGCCGGCATGACGCAAGCCGTCCTCGACATTCGCTACGCGGCAGCATGGCTCGCCGATCGTCCCGAGATCGATGCTGAACACCTCGGCATTTTTGGCATCAGCCTCGGCGGCATCACCGCCGCACTCGCCGCGACGGCCGAGCCCCGCCTCAAAAACGTCTGCCTGCTCCTCGCCGGCGGCTCCATCGGCCAGGCCGGCTGGGATTCCGCCGAGGCGAAGCCGCTCCGCGAGCAATGGATCGCCAAAGGCGGCACGCGCGAGCAGTTTGTCGAGATTCTCAGCGTCGTCGATCCCGTGCGCTACTCCGCCACGGCCCGCGGCAAACGAATTCTGATGCTCAACGCCAGCGACGACGAAGTGATTCCGCGGCCTTGCACCGAAGCGTTATGGACCGCGCTTGGCCAGCCGCCGATCAAATGGTATTCCGGCGGGCATTACTCAGTCGCCTGGCACCTTTTCGGCGCACTGTGGCAAGTCGGCCAGTTCTTTCGAGACGGTTAGCGCTGGTCTTGCTATAGCGAACGCCCTTTGTGGCGTTCCGCCTGCAGTTGTCAACCACTACTCGTCTTTCCCTTCACCCAATCCCAATCGTGTCAGCCATTTTCTTCCCTTCGCCGGCTTACCTTTGTCACCCGCCGCGTCGCCCGTATTCGCCGGTAACTGAGCCTTTTCGATTTCCATCGTCCGCATTTTTTCTTCGAGGCCCAGACGTTCTCTCGCCAGTTTCGCCCGCTCCAGCGACGAATCGATCTCGGCTTGCTTCAGTTGCTCGCGCAGGCCTTCTTGGAGCCGGGCCAGCGACTCGCGTTCTTGCCGCACGAGCTCATCGGTGTCCAACAACTGCGCGACAGCCGCCGCGCCGACGGCCATTTCGCCGACTTGCTGCGCCTGCGTTTCGAGCAATCGCCGCAACTCGGCGACTTCCCGCTCTTTTTCCGCCACCACGTCGTCCGTGATCTTGATCGCGCCTTGCACCGTCAGCTTGTCCGCCTTCTGCTGCGAATTGTTCTCGTCGAAATCCGTTTCCAGCTCGCTGAGCAGCTTTAGCTTAAGCGCTTCCCACCCTGTGCCGGTCACCTGAGCCGATGCCGCGGCGGTTGCCGTGTGCTTGGCATTGGACAGCTGCTCGGCCAAGTCGGCGTTTTTCGTCTTCAGCTCCCTCACATCCTGCACGGCCATCTCGAACCGGCGACGCAGGTCCTCGTCCGCACCGCTGCTGCCGCCTTCAGCCGTCGAACCGGCTTTCTCCGCTGCTGTCAGGCGAGCCGCCAGCGACTCATTCTCTTTCCGCAATGTGTTCAATTCCGCCGCTGCCGCCGCCGCTTCGCTCGACGATTTCCGCACCGCCTGCTCATCCAGCTTGCGGCTCATCTCGCTTAGCAATGTCTCTTGCTCGCCAAGTCTGGTTAGCAGTGGCTCGAATCGCTCGCTCAGCAAATTCGTTTCCTGAAGCCGTACTGACAAGGCATTATTTTCTTCTTGCAGAGCGACTAATTGTGCATCCGTCGCTGCGGTCGCACTCGAACCTTTCCTCGCCGCCTCGTCGTCCAGCTTGGCGCTCATCGCACCCAACATCGCCTCTTGCTCGGCGAGCTTGGTCAGTAACGGCTCGATTCGCTCGCTCAACACGTTCGTTTCCTGAAGCCGTGCCGACAGGGCTTTGTTCTCGTCCTGCAGCGCGACCAATTGCGCGTCTATCGCTGCGGCGGCGGTCGAACCCTTCCTGGCTGCCTCGTCGTCCAGCTTGGCGCTCATCGCCCCGAGCATCGCCTCTTGCTCGGCGAGCTTGGCCAAAAGCGGTTCGATTTGCGCGCTGAGCGCTGCCGTTTCATTTTGCCGCGCTACCAGAGCCTTGTTTTCTTCTTGCAGAGCGACCAATTGTGCATCCGTCGCTGCGGCGGCGCTCGCACTCTTCCGAGCCGCCTCTTCGTCCAGCTTGGCGCTCATCGCACCGAGCATCGACTCTTGCTCGGCTAGTCTGGCCACGAGCGGTTCCATTTGCTCGCTTAGCGCGTGCGTTTCTTTGAGTCGCGCCGCCAGATCTTTGTTCTCTTGTCGCAGAGCAGCCATTTCCGCCGCCGTCTCCGCGGGCAGGCTCGATGTTTTCTGAGCCACTTGCTTGTCGAGCATGCCGCTCATCTCGCTGAGCATCGCCTCTTGCTCGGCCAGCCTGACCAACAATGGCCTAATTTGTTCGCTGAGCGCCGCCGTTTCCGCCTGCCGCGCGACCAACGACTTGTTTTCTTCCTTCAGTGCCGCCAATTCCGCTGCCGTTTCCGGCGACTGGCTGGGTTTCTGAGCTGCCTGCTTATCCAACTTACGGCTCATCTCGCCCAGCATGGCTTCCTGCCCGGCGAGCTTGGCGGTAAGCGGCTCAATTTGCTCACTCAGCTCGTGCGGATCACTTAACCGCGCTACCAAAGCCTTGTTTTCCTCGCGGAGCGCCGCCAACTGCGTTTCGAGCTCCGCGGCTGCACCCGATTTCTTCCTCGCCGCCTGCTCATCGAGCTTGCGGCTCATCTCACCCAGCGTCGCCTCCTGCTCGGCCAGCCTCGCCAGCAGCGGCTCGATTTGCTCGTTTACCGAGTGCGTTTCTTTGAGCCGCGCCGCCAGAGCTTTATTCTCTTGCCGCAGCGTCGCCATTTCTGCTGCCGTCTCAGCAGGCAGGCTCGACGATTTTTGCGACGCCTGCTGATCCAGCAGGCGGTTTATCTCGCTTAGTAGTGTTTCATGGTCGGTGAGCTTGGCGAAAAGTGGCTCAAATTTTCCACTCAGCGCTTGCACAGCACCTGCTTTTGACGCCACAGCCGCCGCCCGCAACCGCTCGAGTTCTGCCTGAGATTCTTGGCGAACTTGCTCGATTTGCTCGGCATGCCGCACCGCCTCCTCGCGGCTGGCTTCTGACTGGCGGCGATTGAGTTCGAGCTGCTCCTGTAAGCTGACCTGCAACCGCTTGTGCTCAGCCTCCAGTTCGGCTTTCCTTCGCTCCCATTGCCGCTCGTGCTCGTCCAGCCGCTGCTGCCATTCCTTGAGGGACGTTTCTCGCTCCTTGCTGCCCGTCGCCGACGACGCAGCCGCTTGCTGGGCCGCCGCCAAGTTTGCCGTTGCTTCGTCCAGCTTGACGGTTAACTGCGAATCGAACTCCTGGAGCCGCTTTCGCTGCTCGCCAATTCGCTCGCGGGTCGCGCGGCGACGATCTTCGACGGATTGCGCAAAGGAATCGCGCCAGCTTTCGGCAGATTGGCCTTTGGCTATCGACTGTTCCACGACTTTTCGATCCCACGCGAGGGGCAACGAGGTCGCCGGCGACCGGAGGGCCGCGGCGCGGAGCACCACTGTTTCTATAGGTCGCAGCAAAGGGCAGTCAAAGCGGACTAGCCGACTGTGCGGATTGTGCCGATCGCATCGAATCGAATTGCGGTTACCGCGTTTACCTGCTAACGGCCGCGTCAGAGAACGCCGTTAACGGATTACGGATTAACGACGTTCTGCGGCTTTCCATTCACGAATGCCACGAGATTATCAACCGCCAGGTTCATCAGCCTCGCTCGAGCTTCCTTGGCCGCCCAGGCGATGTGCGGAGTCACAAGGCAATTCTTGGCAGTCAGCAACGGATTGTTGGCCGCCGGCGGCTCCACGGAGAGCACGTCAACGCCGGCGCCCCCAATCACGCCCGAGTTGAGCGCGTCGGCCAAGTCTTGGTCCACGATCAATGGGCCCCGCGAAGTATTGATGAGCAGCGCCGAGGGTTTCATCAACCGCAATCGCTCCTTGTTCATCAGGCCCTGCGTCTCGGGGAATAACGGGCAGTGCAGCGACACCACGTCGGAGCTATGCAGCAAGTCCTCAAGCGTCGCAAAACGGAATCCCGGATAGGGCGGTGGATTCGTCTGCACACTGTCTTGTGCGAGAATCGTCATCCCGAAGGCATGCCCCACTTCGGCCACGCGCCGCCCAATCCGCCCGAAGCCCACAATACCCAGCGTTTTTCCTTCCAATTCCGAGAGCGGAGCTTTCCAGAAGCACCAATCCTTGGATGCCGACCACTCCCCGGCCCTGGCCGCGTCACTGTGCAGCTTGGCGTTGACGGTCAGTTCCAGAATCAAGGCAAACGCATGCTGCGCCACCGAGGCTGTGCCGTACGTAGGAATGTTGCACACCGGGATGCCGCGTTCCTTGGCAGCTTTCACGTCCACGACGTTGTAGCCCGTCGCCAGCACGCCGATATAACGGAGGTCCGGCAGTTGCGCGAGCGTTTCGGCGCTGAGTGGCGTCTTGTTCGTCAGAATGAACTCCGCGCCGCGCGCACGCTCCAGGATTTGCGCCGACTCGGTCCGATCATGCACTTCGACGGGGGCAATTTTCTGCAAGCCATCCCACGACAAATCGCCGGGATTGAGCGTATAGCCATCGAGCACAACTATTTTCTTCATAGCGTGAGCCTTAAAGCGGTCCATTCGTAGTTTCCGCAACCAAATGATCGTCTTTCACGGCCGTGGCTCGCGCGCGAATAAGCGCGCCGGGCTCTATCGCACCAGCCGGCAATTCGACCGGAGCATAGCGACACGACGTGCCTCGCAATAGGCCTGCATTCGCTTCGCTACGGCCTTCTGGCAGCACGGTCAAGCAGCGGCCGACGAGGGAGGCAAAATAGTCGTCGCGCAGTTTGCGTTCGACTTCAGCTAACCGCGCACACCGCTCGTTTTTGATCTGCGGCGGCACAAAATCGCTCATTTCTGCCGCCGGTGTGCCTTTCCGCGCGCTGAACGGAAAGATGTGGATTTTTGAGAAACCGCAGTCGCGGCTGACACGGCAGGTGGCTCCAAAATCTTCGTCCGTTTCCCCTGGAAAACCGACAATAATGTCCGTCGTAATCGCCGGCTGATCGAGAGTCTCGCGCACCAGATCGCAACGATTGACGAACATCTGGCTGCTCCACCGCCGCCGCATCCGCCGCAGCACCGCATCGCTGCCGCTCTGCAAGCAAATATGCAAATGCGGCGCAATCCGCTCCGGATATTCGGCCATGACCGCGAGCAATTCCCGCGTCACTTCAGTCGCTTCGATGCTCGATAGCCGAATCCGAAAATCGCCAGGCAGCCGGGCGATCTCACGCACCAGCGATGACAGCCGCAACCAATCGATTTTCGGCCGGTCGCGATTTTGCTCGATCCCATAGTGCCCCAGGTGAATTCCGGTTAGCACGATTTCGCGGTAGCCGCCATCCACCAGTCGCCGCACTTCCTCCAGCACATGCGCCATCGGCCGACTGCCGAAATGCGGCCGCACATACGGAATGATGCAGTAGCTGCACCGCAGCAAACAGCCGTCCTGCACCTTCACATACGCCCGATGACGGCTGCCGAACCGCGAAATGCCGGTCGGCACATCGATCACGCCAAACCGGCCCAGCAAATCCGGGATTTCCCGTTTGTCAGTGACAACCTCCGCCACATTCGGCAACTTCGCTAATTCCTCCGGCGCCCGCGTCGCGTAACAGCCCATCACAACGATTCGCGCTTCCGGATTTTCCCGCGCCAGCCGCCGAATCGCCTGCCGGCTCTTGCTGTCTCCCTCTGCCGTCACGGTACACGTATTCACGACGCACAGATCGGCCGCTTCGCCCTCCTCTGCATCACGAAAGCTCGCGCGCAAAAATCCTTCGCGGACCAGTTCCGTTTCGTACTGATTGACTTTGCAACCGAGCGTGAGCGTCTTGAGCTTGGCGGGCATTAGAAAACCGCACCTTCCAATGCCAACGTGCGCTTCGCAGCCGTGAAGAACAAGCCCTGCCAAGCGTCGAGCAGCTTGGCAGGTGGTTCGCGGTCATTCGGGTTTAGTTCGAGCATATTGGCAATAAGGTTTGAAATGCCGCGACCCAATGCGCCCCGAATAACTCCGATCGGTTTCATTTGAATCCGTTCTTTGAACGATTCCGCAGCGATCTGCGGATTTTTGCCGGTGAAGAGTTCGGCTAAAACCAAGCCAAGTTGGAAAAGATCGCTCTTGGTCGTTGGAGGGGTGCCATCAATCAGGTATTCAACCAGTTCAGGCGTGCGATAGCGATATGGCATGCCCACACCTACACTTTGCTTAAAACTGGGCAAATCTTCTTCGGGGCTCGCATGTTGAAGCTTCATCAATCCGAAATCGCCAAGAATGCACGACCGACCTTTGATGAAAATGTTCTGTGGTTTTATGTCGCGGTGAATAACTGGTGGCTGAAGCGTTTCCAAAAATGCCAGTGCTGACACTATTTGCAGTGAATACGACAACTTTTCAGCAGTCGTTGCTGAATTCGCGCGGATGAATTGAAGCAGGGTCTGCGGCAGGTATTCAGCGACCACAAAAGGGTGGTCATAATATGTTCCCTCATCGAAGACAGCCATCACCAATGGATGTCGATGCTGTTTGAGAAAATCGATTTCTTTGAGAAATGGGTCGCGCCGTTCAGGCTTCGACTGTCGACGAAAGACCTTCATTGCAAAGAAACAGCCCTTGGCCCTTCCCGAGGTTGCGACTACCAGAAAAGTCGCCGCACTCCCGCCGACGCCTAGCCGCTGCACAGTTCTGTACCAAGCACCGGACTCGCCTTGGACCGATCGCTCAAACGGCAGGTCGAAATGATCGGTCGGCATTTCCAGGCACCGCCTCCTCGAAGACTGCGATCAAGGACGACGTGCAAAATGAAAAAAGGGCGGTCCTGGATTGTCCACATCGTATCCCCAAGCCAACTTTCCATCGCGAAATAGATCGTGCCAGCAGGTAAGCATTTGCTGCTGTGACGGGACGTCTTCCCAACTCAGTTTCAAATCTTCGAGAGCTTGCCGCAAAATAACTGATTCTTGAGCAAAGCCGGGTCCGCGTTTAGTTGCTTCCTCGGCGATACGCAGCAACACATCGCGAATCGTGCTCGTTTCGATTGCCGTTTGTGTAGTCATAAATCTCAACTTGCGTTCAAGGACTCAATAGCCAATCTATTCCGGGGCCGCCTCGAGCGTGGCACTCATCGACCCCTGGCAGCGGGCAATCTGCTTATCCGGCCCATAGGCTTTAATCTGGTCGCGCTTTAGCTCCGCGACTTCCAGAGCCGTCGTCAGGCAAATGGCCTTCCCCTGCGTATCGACCGCCTTGGCGATCTGAAAGCCCTTCTCCTTCGGATGGCCGAACAACTTCTGCATCATTTCGACGACATAGTCATACGAATGATCGTCGTCATTCCACAGAATGACGTGGTATCGCGGCTGCCGCTTGGGCGGCTTCTTCTTCGGCTTGGCCTTTTGCTGCTCTTCGGGCTCAGCAACGGCCACATCGGCTTCCGCCGCAGCTTCATTCGTGCTCACGGTCCCTCCTCTATATCGACCAGACGTATTATATTGTCCGGCAAGCCGGAGGCGTAAGCCGTAATGGACGACATTGATACCTATCTCGCCAGCCACAATCAGCAGTTTGAGGACGATCTTTCGGCCTTGCTGCGGATTCCCAGCATCAGTGCCGACAGCGAGCGCAAGGCTGACGTCCGTAAAGCGGCCGAATGGGTCGCCGGCCAGTTTCGCGGCATGGGCCTTTCGCCGGAATTGATCGAAACCTCCGGCCAGCCGATCGTTTTTGCCGAAACGCCCAAGGTGCCCGGCAAGCCGACCGTTCTGGTCTATGGCCACTATGACGTGCAGCCGGTCGAGCCGCTGAACGAATGGATCAGCCCGCCCTTCGAGCCGACGAAGCGCAATGGCAATATCTATGCCCGCGGTGCGACGGATGATAAAGGCCAGATGCTGACACACGTCTTCAGCACTGCCGCCTGGCTCAACACTCGCCACAAATTGCCGCTGCAACTCAAGTTCGCCATCGAAGGCGAAGAAGAAGTCGGCAGCAAAGGCATCAACCAATATTTGGCAACGCCTGCTGCTCACGAGAAGTTGAAATGCGACGTAGTGGTGATCAGCGACTGTTCGCAGTACGGACCCGGGCAACCGGCAATCACCTACGGCCTCCGAGGCGGCATGTGGTTTCAACTGCGGGTCCTGGGTCCCAAGCAGGATTTGCACAGCGGCACGTTCGGCGGAGCGGTGGCAAATCCGATCAACGCGATCTGCAAGCTGCTGGCCTCCCTGATCGACGAGCACGGCCGCGTGCAAGTTCCCGGCTTCTATGACGACGTTCTCGCTATTTCCGAACAAGAGCGAAAGGCCTTTGCCGCGTTGCCATTCTCAGAAGACCAGTTCAAAAAACAGCTCGGCGTGAAAGCGTTAGTCGGAGAAGAAGGCTTTTCGACACTTGAGCGGCGTTGGGTTCGGCCGACGTTCGACGTGCTGGGGATTTGGGGCGGTCAGCAGGTCCCCAAATCCGCAGTCGTCGCTCGCGCCGGCGCGAACGTCAGTTTCCGTCTCGTTCCCAATCAAGACCCCAAGAAAATCGCCGCCGCAACCAAAAAGTTCTTGGTGGCGCGGTGCCCGCCCGGTATCGAGCTCGAAATGGAAGTCCTGTCAGGTTCCAAAGCCGTCGTCGTCCCGCTCGATAGCCCGTACGTGCGAGCGGCAGCACACGTGATTGAACGAGCCTTCGGCAAAGCGCCCGTTTACATGCGCGAAGGTGGCTCGATTCCGATCGTGCTGAACTTCAAGGAAGAACTCGGCGCAGACACGCTCCTCCTCGGCTGGGGTCTCGACGACGACAATACACACAGCCCCAACGAAAAATTCAACCTCGCCGATTTCCACCGTGGAATCAAAGCGAGTGCTTATTTGTGGAATGAACTAGCCCAATAAATCCCGTAGCTACACAGATAAATGCTGGATCGCAAATTTATCCTCGAAAACGCCGACCGCGTCAAACAAAACTGCGCCCAGCGCGGCGTGAAGTGCGATGTGGACCGGCTGGTGGAATTAGAAACCTCGCGCAAGCAAAAGTTGCAGCTCGTCGAGGATCTGAACCGCCAGGCCAACGAAATCGCCAAATCCATCGGCAAAGCCAAAGACACCGCCGAGCGGGACGCCAAGAAAGAAGAAGGCCGCAAGCTCCGCGAGCAAAAGGATTCCGCCCAGGCCGAGCATGACCAAATCGACACTGAAGCCCGTACCGTTCAATCCGCCATTCCCAATCTCACCCATCCCGACGCACCCATCGGCGGCGAGAACGACAGCCGCGAAGTAAAACGCGGCGCGACACCAGTCCGCCAGTTCGATTTCAAGCCGCTCGACCACGTCACGCTCGGTGAAAAGCTCGGCATCGTCGATTTCGAAGCCGGCGCTCGCACCACCGGCCACGGCTTCTACTTCCTGAAAAACGACGCCGTCCTCCTTGATTTGGCGCTCCAACGCTACGCGCTAGAAGTCCTCCTCGCCGAAGGCTTCACATTAACGACGACTCCCGACCTCGCACAAAACAAAATCCTCGAAGGCATCGGATTCAATCCCCGCGGCCCCGAAACGCAAGTCTATTCGATCGAAAACTCGGACCTGAGCCTGGTCGGCACTGCCGAAATCACTCTCGGCGGCATGTACTTCAACGAAACGATCGACGCCGAGCTACTTCCGCTCAAGCTCTGTGGCATCAGCCACTGCTTCCGCACTGAAGCCGGCGCTCACGGCGCCGCCACTCGCGGCCTGTATCGCGTCCATCAGTTCACCAAGGTCGAAATGTTCGCCTACACGCTGCCCGACGACAGCGATCGCGTCCATGAGCAGCTCCTGGGGATCGAATGTAAGATCTTCGATGGCCTCGGCATTCCCTATCGCGTCATCGACACCGCCAGTGGCGATCTCGGCGGTCCCGCCTATCGCAAATTCGACCTGGAAGCCTGGATGCCGGGCCGCGGCGAGGATGGCGAGTTCGGCGAAGTCACCAGCGCCAGCAACTGCACCGACTACCAATCCCGCCGCCTCAACATCCGCGTCCGCAAAAAAGGCGAAAAAGGCACCCAATTCGTCCACACGCTCAACGGCACCGCCGTCGCCCTCAGCCGGGCAATCATCGCAGTACTTGAGAACTATCAGCAGGCCGACGGCAGCATCGTTGTCCCTGACGCTTTGAAAAAATGGGTCGGCAAGGACTGTATCGGGCCCAAATGAATTCGGTTGCCGCTGCGTAGCTTCTTATACGACGCTCTTCAGTAAGAACTCCGGCAACAAACAGCCAATCAGAATTCCGTAGAAGTAATCGAGCCAAAAAAAGCTGCCCAGATTGGCCAGATGGATGATGCCGACGAGCGGCAAACTGAGAATCGCCAGCACATTGCCAGACTTGGCGGCGACTCGCGCTTCGTCCCAGAGGACGTTGGCGTCTTGAGAAGAGGGGAAAGCGTGCATGCCGATCGAGATTCCGAGCCACATCAGCACATAGGAAAGCGGGTCCTCAATTCCATACACTCGCATGGGGAGGAACACGGGGAAGCAAATGATGAAGCACAGGAGCGAATTGATAAAAAACGGTCCGGTGCTAATTAGAAACGCGCTCAAAAAATCGCTTGGTTTTTCGTGTGACACATAGCCAACTGGGTTGCCGACTCTTAAAAAGCAAACGTCAAAGACAGCCACGCCGCGGAGCTTGCAGAACAGAAAGTGCGCCGATTCATGCACGATGACACCGGGAAAAGTCAGGAGCGCGACAAGGAAACCAGGAATCATTTGGTTTGGTCCTCTGGTGTCCAGCCTTCCGGAAAACGCTCCTCAAATTCTTTCCTGTGTAGGATTTCGCGTGTCGCCAAGCGATGCTGAATCCGATTGAGATACTTTTTGTCGTCCTCTGTCAAATCGGGCTGCGTCTGCTCAGATTCCACCGCTTCTACCCCCTTTCGCCGCGCCTCCTCATCGCCTGCTGCTGCAAATTGGCACGCATAGGCCGATGCCCTTTGCAGCCGCGACATGCGACTTTCCGAATGCCGCTCAGCCAACTTCTCCGCGGCCTTCACCATGGCGGCGTAGTCTTTCGTGTCAAAAGCCACGGCCAGTTCGGCTTGCAGAAGAAGGTCATCGATTCCGCCCTGCTCCTGCATCGCGCCGTTGATTTCCTGAAACCGTGCGAGCGCCTCGGCGTTGCGGTCCTGCTGCATGAAGAATATACCCTCATACAACTTCGAGCCCGTCCGGTAAGCATGCGCCTCGGGCACCGACGTTGCCGCGGCAGACAACCAGTTCGCCGCGGATTCAAAATCCGCTTTTTGCGCCGCTCGGTCGGCTTGCTTCGCGGCAAAATAGCCATGGAAAAACCGGTAGTTGCGCGTCATTGCGACGATGGTCAGAACGATCACGGCCGCCAGCGCCGCTTTCACCCACAGGGGAAACGGTCGATTGCGAAAATTAGTTTCGCACGACGGGCAGGCCGGTGCGCCGCCAATCGTCGCGAATTCGCGCGTGCCGCCATCCAATTCACAAAACCCGCAAACGGTCGGATCGTGATTGCGGGAAACGCTTCCAGCAGGCACTTCCGTGCGCGCTTGAAGATCCGCATTGGCGCAAGGCTCGCACAATACGCGACCAAAGACGCGAAACGTGCTGTTTTGCGACGCAGAGTCAGCGCATTGCTCGCAGAGGACCGTCCGCATCGTTTGTGGCTCGCCGTGAGACTTGAGATAGCCGTGAGACCCGAGATAAGGGTGCAATTAAGCTACCGATGGCGGCCGCTAAAATCAATTGAAATCGGATTACACCGATCCAATCAACCGCTCCGCCTTATCCGCCGTCTCGTCAATGTGCCGCGTGATATCGTCGCCGATTTCGCGCTGCGAGTAACTCGACCACTGCTGATGAGCCGGCACGACCACGCCGCAGCTCACGATGTATTGCAACGCCTGATCGACCGTAATATCGAGATCGACCGTATCGCGCTTCGGCACCATGCAGGTAAAACCAGTTGCCGGCACCGGCGAATGCGACATCAGCAGGCTGAGAATGGGCTCACCGGCGTGGTCGCGAACGTCGCGAAAACCCTCGCCCGTCACAAACGCCACTTGCCACAGTCCCTTCCGCGGATATTCGACTGCCACGACTCGCAAAAACTGCATTTCCTGCTCGCTGAAAATCGAATCGGTAATTTGCTTCGACGCCGAATACACGTCGCGCACGATTGGCATGCGATCCACGATTTTCTCACCGGTATGCCGCACGTAGCGTCCCAGCCGGGCCGCCATCAATTTGCCGGTCACATAGAGCAGCACGACAAACACGCTTAGGAAAATCGGCAGCGTCAGGCCTCGGCGGAGAAAGCGAACGTTCACGTAATAATCGTAAAAACCGTGGGCCGTTGTCGGCGGAGTTTCTCTACCAAGGTTGTTCTCCACCGTGTCATACACATCGCGCGGAATCCATTTGCCGCCGCGGCCAAGCTGCACGTATTCGCGACGGCCATATTGCACCGTTGCCGGCCTGCCCGGCTCAATCGCCAGCTGAGTCGCCTCGCCATTGGGAAACCCCGACCGCACATCCTTGATGGCCCAACCGATCAGGTGACCGGCCGCGTGCTCGCACGGTGTGAGAATATAGGCATCGATCATGCTCCACGCCCAAATGAAGACCACGACAGTCAACAGCGGCGGGAGAACTACGGCCAGTCCGCGAATGAGCGATCGGCGGAACGGTTCAAAACCAGTGGATGGTTTGGCAGCAGCATTCGACATGGCCAGGCTTCCGAGACATGAATGAATTGCGTTTGCAGCCTCGCCTCGCCGCCCCACGAGTCCCCGGCTGACGACCTATTCTACGTTTTTGCTACGCCCTCGATAGCGGTGCGAAAAAACCGGCCGTAACGAGATAGCCGGAAATGCCGGACTTATCAGCACGGGCTTAAGCCCCCTCATCGTCTTTCCAAGAGCTCGGCGATGTGCAGCAATTCCGTCGTTTTTCCCTCGCGATGCATCCGGCCGCCGATGTTCATCAAACAACCCGCATCCGTCGAAACGAGACAGTCCGCTCCACTGGCTACGATGCAGTTCATTTTGTCATCGACCATATTGCCCGAGATTTGCGGATACCGCACCGCAAATGAACCGCCAAACCCGCAGCACTGATCTTGCCGCGCCAGCGGCACATACGTCGCCCCTTTGACGTTCCGCACCAGCGTCTCGACTTCATTCGTGTGCTGCAACATCCGCAAGTGGCAGGCGAAATGAAACGCCACCTTCCCCTCGTACTTCGCGCCGACGTCGGTGACCTTGAGCCGATTCACCAAAAAATCGCTGAACTCAAACGTCCGGCCTGCCAATTGTTCCGCGCGCCCGCGCCACTCCGCGTCACCGGCCAGCAAATGCGGATACTCCACCCTCACCATCGCCGCGCACGAACCGCTTGGCACCACCACCGGCTCATCGCCCTCAAAAACGCGAATCGTGTGCTTCGCCTGCTCGCGAGCCAGTTCGGCATAGCCACTATTAAACATCGGCTGCCCGCAGCACGTCTGGTCCTGTGGAAAATCAATCTCATGCCCCAGCCGCCGTAGGATCTTCACCACCGCCTTTCCCGCTTCGGGCCGAACGCAATCGCCGAGACAGGTGATCATCAAGAGCAGCTTCAACGTCGAATCCTCGAGCCAGGGAAAGTGCCTCTGCTGTCGATGAACTCGCTCGGCGGCCTTATTGCGAGGGGGTCGGGAGTCGATT
>DASXLL010000080.1:0-22263 GCA_036496265.1 Pirellulaceae bacterium
TCCTCCTACTGATAGCGTTTGCAACCTCGCATGCGAACGCCGCCGACCCCACTCGCCCCAACATCGTCTATATCCTCGCCGACGATCTCGGCTACGGCGATCTCGGCTGCTACAACCGCGATTCCAAAATCCCCACGCCCAACCTCGACCGCCTCGCCAACGAAGGCATCCGCTTCACCGATGCTCATTCGCCCTCATCCGTCTGCACTCCCACTCGCTATGGTGTGCTGACCGGCCGCTATTGCTGGCGCTCCCGCCTCAAAGCCCAAGTCCTCGGCCCCTGGGGCACAACCCTCATCGAAGAAGGCCGCCTCACCGCCCCGCAACTCCTCCGCAATCACGGCTACGCCACTCACTGCGTCGGCAAGTGGCATTTGGGCTTCGATTGGCCCACGAAAGACGGCCAGCCCGCCGAAAGCCGCCAAAACGTTCTCAGCAATGTCGATTTCACGAAGCCCATTCCGAACGGTCCCATTACTCGCGGCTTCAGCTCCTACTTCGGTGTCGATCTGCCAAACTTCCCGCCCTATATCTACATCGAGAATGACCACACGCTCGGCATCCCCAGCGTCCCCAACTCCCCCGCCCAAAATCGCCCCGGCCCCATGCTCCCCGGCTGGAACTGGGTCAACGTTCTCCCCGACTGCGCCTCCCGCGCCGTCAAAGTCATCGAAGACGCCGCCATCAAACGTGGGGCAGCCTTCCAGCCTGCCACGAATCCCACCGTTCGGCGCTCTTCTTCCGACCCTGCCCCCTCAGCCCCGAATCCCGAGTCCCGAACCCCTCCTCCCTTCTTCCTCTACTTCCCCCTCACCTCGCCCCACTACCCCGTCGTCCCCGATCCCGAATTCCGCGGCAAAAGCCTCGCCGGTGACTTCGGCGATTTCGTCGTCCAAACCGACGCCGTCGTCGGCCAAATCCTCGACGCTCTCCAGCGCACCGGCCTGGCCGAAAATACCCTCGTCATCTTCACCAGCGACAACGGCCCCGAAGTCATCGAAATCAAACCCGGCGCCTACGACCGCCTCAAAGAATACGGCCACGCCAGCATGGGCCAACTCCGCGGCTGCAAGCGCGATCTCTGGGAAGGCGGCCACCGCGTCCCCTTCATCGCCCGCTGGCCCGGCCAAATCCCCACCGGCGCGACCAGCACCGAAACCATCTGCCACGTCGATTTTCTCGCCACCCTCGCCGCCCTCCTCGGCACAAAACTGCCCGACGACGCCGGCGAAGACAGCTACAACATCCTCCCCGCGCTCCGCAACGAAAAACCCAAGTTGGGTGAGGGTCTTCCGGCCCCGCCCATCCGCCCCGCCACCGTCCATCACGCCGCCAGCGGCAAATCCGCCATTCGCCAAGGCGACTGGGTCTTCCTCGACGCCCCCACCGGCGACGACAACGGCCCGCCCAATCGCCGCCTCGAACCTCAATGGTTCAAAGACCAACGCGGCTACCAACCCCACAACCACCCCGGCGAGCTCTACAACCTTTCCACCGACCTCTCCCAACGCCACAACCTCTACGCCGACCATCCCGACAAAGTCCGCGACCTCAAAGCCCTCCTCACCCAATACCAACAACAAGGCAGAAGCCGCTAAGCGCTGTAGGGAACGCCCTCCGTGGCGTTCCGCGCCCCGTGGGGCAGGCTTCCAGCCTGCCATCGCTATCTGTAGGGTGGGCTGTGCCCACCACTTTCTGCGCCTCCGCTCACTGCAGCCATACCTTGGAACCAACCAACCCTTACGCCCCGCCCGCCGCCCTCGAAGGCTTCGATCACCCGCCCGAAATCACCAGTCCCTTCCGCCGTATCATCAATATCGGCTTACGTCTCTATTTCGAAAACTTTCTGCCGGTCGCCGTCATTACGCTGCTCTTCTCGATTCCGTGTGAGCTGTTTCAAGCCTATATGCAATACTTCGTCATCGACCCGGAAGATTTCCGCGCGCCGATGCGCCTGCAGCAAGCAATTGAGAACTTCGTAGGAATTATCCCCTACGGTGCCGTTACCGCCCTTCAATTTGCTGCTCTTCGCGGTCAACCAGTTTCGCTGTGGGAGTGCATCGACAAAGGCTTCTCCGCTTGGCCTCGGTTATTTTGGAGCCGCATTCTCCGCGGCATTTTGCTCATTCTGGCGTTTCTCGCGCTCATCATCCCAGGGTTCTACTACTTCGTCCGTCTGAGCCTGGTCGAGCAAGTCGCCATGATTGAGCACCAGAGCGGCCTGAACTGCATCAAACGAGCGCACCAACTTTCCGCGAATCATTTTTGGTTGTTATTCAGCCTGCTCTTTGTCAGTTACGCGCCGTTTTTAGTCCTGCCCGCCATATTGGTTGCACCTCTGCACATCTTCCCGGAAATCAACCATTGGCTCGTTTACACCGCTATCCTGGTCGTCATCGATCTCCTCGTCCAGCTTCCCGCCTCGATCCTCGTCGTCGCCTATCACGATTTTCTTCACGAGGCTCGCGCGGCAACCGGATGATTCATCTGACGTAACTGTCCCCGTGTGTTGCAACCTCGGCACTCTATGAATCGCAGCCCCGCAGGACAGGCTGCCAGACCGCCATTGCAACTTCACTTACCGCGACACATCAATTAATCCGCGGCGCAACTTTCGCCTGCGAAACGGACCAATCTTCAGGCTTCGTTCCCGTATGCAGAGCCAGGCGACTGGCCCACGGCGCCGCGTTCGCTTCGTCGAAACTGCTCCCGCCGCCCATCACGTTCGCGCCGCGGCTGGGCGCGGCAAAATTCCCGTAGCACACCTGGCTATTGCTGCCACCTTTATAGAGCGCCGGCAACGAGTTGCGGTCCGGGACGTGTTGGTCCAAAAAGATAGCCAGTTGGCAGAGCGGATCGTTGTGGCTCACGCCGACATGCGGCAGCCCCAGCGCGTGGCCGACTTCGTGGACCACGGTGGAGTAGTTTTTTACCTGGTGCCACGTGCCGGAGTAGTCCTCCGACCATTGCTTGCGGGTCTTTACGTCCAGATCGTCGTATTTGCCGGAGTCCGAACGGAAGGCGCCGCTATCCAGTTCGGAATCTTTCAGACCCATTCGCGTTTTCGCGTCCTTCAGGTCCAAGTTCACGACATCGATCGAGCGGTGCGCGCCAGCCACGGAGCCGACAAGAGCGACATACAAGTGACAATAAAAATTGGGCCGCACGGTTCGGCCGCCCAACTTGACGTCGAGCGCCGAGAAGCTCGTGGGCGGAATCAACCAGAAGCGGTCGTTCCACTTGAGGCATTCACGGTTGAAATTTTTCGTGAACGCGCTCCATTCGGCCAGTTGCCAGGGACGAATCAAGAACATCTTGGGCGGCGTGTCGGCGTCAAACATCGGCATCCGCAGCGACTTGGGCAGAATCTCCGGCAAGATCTTGTTCAAATAAATCTTGAGCACCAAGGTTAGCGTATGATTTTCCGAGCCATTTTTCAGCAGCAGATAAGAGTCGTAAGCGCCATCATTGCCCGGGCTGCCCGCGTCGAGCATTTCCAAGGCGACGCCGCTGGCTGCGTCCTTTTTCGTCGCCTTCGGCGTCGTGCCGCTCGCAAACAGAGTGCTGATCCAGTCGGTTTTTACAGCAACAGCCATGGACGTTCTCCGCAGCTCTCAGGGTCCAACAGGCGCACATGCTCCGCTATCCGTCATAAGCGTCACCTTTTCCGGAATGTTACAAAAAATGTGGGTGCCTGAAAACTCACTCCATTTCGCGCTCGCTCCCCACTGTAGCCATCACGCTCCGCGTGATGAGCCCAATGTAGGTCGGCGAGGCCCTTCGCCGACTCGCATCTCCAAGTTCGCCTCGATGGAGCGATCTGGCGGAGCGTGTCACT
Organism: Pirellulaceae bacterium; assembly: GCA_036496265.1. GTDB lineage: Bacteria > Planctomycetota > Planctomycetia > Pirellulales > Pirellulaceae > CAYLLN01. The sequence goes on from DASXLL010000080.1 coordinate 3,839, forward strand.
GCGCAGCGAGTTAGAATCGGCTACATGCTCGCAAAACAGCAATTCTCGCTTGGCTATCTGATGTTGGAGATATTTTGGGTTGCAGCGGCGCTCGGTTTCTTTCGTGCTGCCTTTAGCCAAAACACCATACCTTACGTAGCAACTTCAGTTTTCTTGTTCATTGGTGTAACAGCCACCGGGGCGGCAATCGGTGGCTTGTTCGGCCGCATGGCAAACGGTGCTTATTGTGTGTTTGGCTGTGGCGCTGGTCCTGCTTGGTCTTTTCGCCGTCACCAGCGATTGACTTCAAAAACTGAATACTGTACAAATGATTCAGGAATTCCCAGCGCTTTCTCTGCGCGCTTACGATTTCGCTCTCCCAACTACTCCTTTGCGACCTTTGCTCCCCTTCGCGACCTTTGCGTTAAACACAAAAACCCCTCCCTCAGGGACTGCTCACCCGTTTCCAAAGCTGCTCAAATCCACAGCGAATCACAGTTGTTTTCCTCGATAAATTAACCGACAGTCCACCACAGCAAAACGCACAACCCCTGCTCACCGGTCCTCGCTCCCAGGTTTCGATCCCCTCCCAAGTAGAAAAACCTGTCATGACCAGCCGGCGTCACTTTCTCCAAGCCTCGGCTGCCGCCGCAGCAGCCACCGCCTTCCCCAACGCCGCCCTGGCACAGAAGTCTCCCCTCTGGATCACAGCGATTGTCAAATACCTCGAATCCCACGCCAAGCCCGACGGCGGCTACGGCTGGGAAGGCCAGGACCACTCCCACCTCACCCCCACGTTCGCGATCATCGGCTGCTACCACCTGCTCAGCCTCGATCCGCCCAACATCCCCGCCCTCGCCCAATTCATCCGCACCCATCACCCCCGCGAGCTCAAAAAGCTCGACCGCATCCAAAAACACTTCGACTGGCAACAAATTCAAGCCCTCGTCTGGCTCGGCGAGGATGTATCAGACTTCAAAGATCTCATCACCGGTTGGAAAGAGCCGCGAACCTATCCCAAGCAATACGAGCAGCACGGCTATCCCGTCTTCCAGCAAGAAATCGCTCCCATCCTCTGCCGCCAGCTCCTGGGCCTACCCGCCGCCGAAACGCCCACCGCCTTCATCGACTACCTCAACTCCCGCCGCCGCAAAAACGGCACTTTCAACAACACTCCCGCCGACGACAACGCCGACGGCCATATTCTCAACACCTGGTGGGGCCTCCAAGCCCTCGCGTCAGTCGCTACATCGCCCGACCAATTCGCACCGTACAAAAAGGAAGCCATCGCCTGGCTTCAAAGCTGCCAAATGCCCTCCGGGGGATTCTGCTACCAACCGCCGACATCCTATTCTCAACAACTTGGTGTAGCGGTCACAACCGAAGAATCGTCCAGGCTAGAAGCTCGCGTCAATGTCGGGGCTCAAACCTGGGGCATCGGCGGCTGGGACGATGTCGCCTACACCTGGGCCGCCGCCCGCTCGCTACAAAGGCTCGGTGCCAGGCCCACAGACCTGGCAGCCGGCCTCCATTATATAAACTCGCTCCGCAACTCCGACGACGGCTTCGGCGACCGTCCCGGCTGGCTCAGCAACCCCCTCGCCACCTACTACGCCCTCGACGCGCTCAAGGCTCTCGGCTACCTAAGTGGGGCAGGCTTCCAGCCTGCCATACCAACCCGAAGCGTAAGCGAGGGATTAGCATCTAAACGTGGGGCAAGCTTCCAGCCTGCGGTGCCCAATCTGGCCGGCAGCACTCATGCCACGGCGACCTCCCTGCCACCCGATCTCAAAGTCTTCTCCATCCAGATCGAAGCCCACGGCCAAGGCAGCCCCACCGACGCCGTCGAACTCGCCGACTCACTCGGCATTCATCTCTGGGGTGCAAAAAATGCCAAGCCCGCTTGGATCGCCCGCGCGCAACAAGTCGCCAACCAGCAAAACGCTTCCGTCAAATTCATAAACGCGAACGAAGGATATGGAACTTGGACGGATATTCCTGGACTGGGCACATACAGTCACATGTGCGACACCATCTCGCCAGCCCCGCTCGATTCTCTCTCCGCGCTGGCCGGAGAAAAAAACATCTCCTGGCTCGATCTCAAAGATCAATTGTTAAAAAGGCAAAACACAGCCCGCCTGCTCTGGCAATTCGGCGAGAACGAACCGCTCGTCCGCATGCTTCTCGACGATTCGATCAAAGACAGCTTGCTCTTGAACACCGGCTATGCCGCCATCAGCACCTTCCACTTCGGCAACCCCGATTTCACGAACACCGAACCGTTCTTGATGCGCTATCGCGGTCAAATCCCCTTCGTCGCCCTGCAAGACGCCCACGGCCCCGAATCCTGGTGGTTCGCCGACATGACCACCGGCTTCCGCACCCTCTTTCTCGCCGAGAAACCCACTTGGCAAGGCTGGCTCGACGCTTTGCGCTTTAACCGCGTCGTCGCCGTCCGTCACGACGCTGTCAGCGGCGGCAAAACCTGGATGCACGGCTTGCCCGAAGTGATCGAAGTCGTCCGCGAACAATGGAAATCCTGGCAATGGTGGGACAACCCCGCCATCGAGCGCCCCCTCGCCTCCCTCGTCGCGCTCACACCAAAAGACGACCTCGAAACCGGCCATCCCGACCGCGGCATTGCGCTCCGCGTCCGCCTCGCCCGCGCCAACACCGCCCAAGGCCTCCCCAAAGAACCCCTCGCCGAATTCGTTAGCCTCGCCGTCGCCGGCCAACCCGTCGAACCCGAGTTGATCGAACGCCGCGGCCCCAATAGTGTTCTCCAAGACGCCTATCACCTCTATAAGTGGCCCGACGCCCCTCCCGGCCGCCACACCGCCACCGTCACCCTCCGCCGCCCCAACACCGACAAACTTATCCGCCGCTCCATCACCTTCACCGTCTAAAAACACTAACCCGAAGCGTAAGCGAGGGACACGTCCGAGCCCCCCTAAACAATTCATCTCCCGCACTCCCCCTTTGCGACCTTTGCTTACTTCGCGGTCTTTGCGTTAAAAACAATCCGCTCTCCCAACCAATCACCTCTCCATTGCTTCGATCCCAAACCATGACCACCCGCCTCATTCTGTTCTTGTTATTGGCTCTCGCGACAACATCTCCCGCCGCCGAACCCCGCTTCGACGACGCCTGCCTCGCCGAAATCTCCCAGCGCATGAACCAATGCGTCACCGAAGGCAAAATCTCCGGCGCCGTGACGCTCATCGCGACCAAGGACAAAGTCGTCCACCTCGCCGCCACTGGCAAAGCCGACATCGCCGCCAACCGTCCCATGGAGCCAGACACAATCTTCCGCGTCGCCTCCATGACCAAGCCAATCACTTCGACGGCCCTCATGCTGCTCATCGAACAAGGCAAGCTCGCCGTCGATGACCCAATCTCCAAACACATCCCCGCCTTCGCCGGCCAAAAACTCAAGGACGGCTCACCCGCCCGCTCCGTCACCATCAAAGACATCATGACTCACACCGCCGGCCTCGCCACATCTCCCGGCAACATCGGCAATAATCCCTCGAATGAGCAGATCGCCAATGCCATCGGAAAACTCCCGCTCGAATTCGCCCCCGGCACCAAATGGCAATATTCCAGCGGCATTACCATCGCCGGACGCCTCATCGAAATCGCCTCCGGTGAATCCTACGCCGACTATTTGAAGAAGCACATCTTCGATCCGCTCGGCATGAAAGACTCCACCTTCCAGCTCACACCCGCTCAAGCCAAGCGCCTCGCCGTCACCTACAAGCCCGGCAAAGACAAAGGCCTCCTCGACCCCGTCGAAATCCCCGATCCCACGCAACCGCGAACACCCGGTCCCTCCGGTGGCCTGTACTCCACCGCGGCCGACATGGCACGCTTCTATCAATGCATCCTCAACGGTGGCTCGCTGAACGGCACTCGCCTCCTCAGCGAAAAATCCACCGCCGAAATGCTCCGCATCCACACCCCCGGCATCATCACAGGCTTCACACCCGGCAACGGCTGGGGCCTCGGCTGGTGCGTCGTCGAAAAACCACAAGGCGTCACGCGCCTCCTCTCCCCCGGCACCTTCGGTCACGGTGGTGCCTGGGGCACGCAGGGCTGGACTGATCCCCAGCGCGGACTGATCTTCGTCCTCATGATTCAGCGGCAAAACTTCGGCAACAGCGACGCTTCCGATGTCCGCGACGCCTTCACCGAAGCCGCCGTCACCGCCTATCGCGGCGCCGAATCGCCCACCGCCAAATTCGTCGAATATCACGGCTACAAACAAGCCGTCGAGCTCAAGCGCGGCAACATCCGCGCCGTCCTCTGCCCCGAAGTCGGCGGTCGCCCCCTGGAATTTTCCCTCGACGGCAAAAACTGCCTCTACCTCGACGATCAAGAAGGCCCCCGCCAACCCGGTCGCCAACCCAACGCCTCCGCCGGCCGCTTCGACTTCGGCCCCGAGCTCACCACGCCGCCGCATCAAAAAATCTTCTCCGGCGAATGGACCGCCGAAGTCACCGGCGACTACTCCGCCCGCCTCATCAGCCAGCGCGACGACGCCACCGGCGTCCAGCTCATCCGCGACTTCGAATTGAAAGAAGACAAAAACGCACCTTGGCTCTCCTGTCGCCAAACCATCATCAACATCTCCACCGAACCCAAAGAATACTGTCACTGGGGCCGCTCCTTCGCCCTCGGCAATGGCCTCTGTTTCATCCCACTCGCCGGCAAAAGCCGCTTCCCCAGCAAATATGCCCTCTACGAAGACGGCGGCCTCATCAACGTCAAAGCCAAAGACGACAATATTCGCGAGCGCGACGGCTTTCTCGAAATTCTCGGCCCGCCCCGCAAACCCAAGCTCGGCTTCGACTCCTACGCCGGCTGGCTCGCCTACCTCATGCCCGGCGATCTCCTCTTCACGAAGCGTTTCGCCACCTATCCCGACCGCGTCTATAACGAAGCCGCCGGCCTCACCATCTCCGTCTGGTATCCACCCGGCAGTCGCGTCGAGCTCGAACCCATCGGCCCCCGCGAACGCCTCGCCCCCGGCGAAGCCGCCTCCTTCACCGAAGAATGGTATCTCCAATCATTCCCTTTCCCAAAATCCGGCGATCACGTCGATTTGATCAAACTCCGCGCTGCGGTTGAGATGGGCGAAAAATAATGGCTTGCAACGATTACTCGCCAGCGGCAACTCGCTTTGATCCGCACGCCGACAGCACCGAGCACGTGCTGCAGCCGCCGCTGCCGCAGCCAGCGCCTTCCTCCGTGCCGCAATTTGGCCCGCACCCGGCTGTCAGCGTCTCGGCAAACTTTTGCAGCTGCGCTTTCGCCTCATACGCATCCGCCAACTCCGCCGTCAGTGCATCCAACTCGGGCGTTGTCTCGCCGAGGAAATAAAAATACAGCGAGCGGCCATCAAACAGATGCTCGACATCCAACAGAATCGCCGAGCTGCCCCGCTCCGCCAGCCGCTGACAGCACGCCTCGTATGCTCCCATGCGGTTCTTTTCCAGCCGCGCAATCAGCAGATCGTCTTCGACCGTGACGCGGCGGAGAATCTCGCCTTCGGATTCGATAATCGGATCGGCAAAGTCCGATTCGGCAGCGGAAAGAATGTCACCGACTTCCAGACCTCGCCGAGTGCGACAGACAACTCGCGATCCGCGGCGCAATCGCTCGGCACCGGCGGCAGCAAAGCGGCCAACGCTTCCCAAAACGCCGATACGAACAAAATGCTGCCGGAACATCAAGTCGGTCACACAAGAGAGTTTCTGCCGCAGGCCCCATCGTACCATGAACTGCAAAACCCGTCGCTATTTGTGAAATCCATGCCGCCGATGCTCGCTGTACCGATCGAGCGCCGCTTCGATGATCGGCGCCGCCGCTGCCGCCTCTTGAAAGTCTTCGACTTCGACGGTTTTGTGCTCCAGCGTCTTGTAGTCCAAAAAGAACCGCCGCAGCATCGTGAGCCGATGTTCCGGCAACTCGCTCGCCTCGCGAAACCCGTTGAACTCCGGGTCATCCATCGCCACGGCCAGGATTTTGTGGTCCTTTTTGCCGCTATCGACCATGGTCATCAGACCGATAGCCCGGGAGCGGACGAGCGTCAGCGGCGCGACCGGTTCTTGCATTAAAACCAGCACGTCGAGCGGGTCGTCGTCTTCGGCATACGTCTGCGGGATGAACCCATAGTTCGCCGGATAATGCACCGCCGAATAGAGCATGCGATCGACGCGCAGCAGACCCGTCGCTTTGTCCAGCTCATACTTAATGCTGCTGCCGCGCGGAATCTCGATCAGCGCCATGAATTCGTAGGGCAGCTTGAGGCCGGGAGTGACGTCGTGCCAGGGGTGGGTCATAAGGGGTCAGGGGACAAGGATCAAGGTTCAGCAAAGCTCGACTGTGTCGGGCAACGTGTTTCGCACAATGTATCACGCAGTGTGGATGGTGTCGCCGATGCACGGGAACGGCGTGAGAGTTGCCGCGGGTGGCAGTGCTGTGACTGGAGCGATAAAATAACAGCAACGGCTATCAGAACACGCACCAGGAACTCCTTTCTCATGACGAGCCACAGCCACGATTCCTTCAAACAGCGCGAACGCGGATTGGAAGAGGCATTTTTCCAGGAACGCGACCGCCAGCTTCTTGAAAAACTGCGATCGCACCTCGCCGCCATGGAGCACAAAGCCCAACTGGCTCACGTCACCGGCATCGTCGAAGACCACGTCCTTGCCAGCCTGACTCAGGCTGGCGTCCGGGCCGAAACGCTCGCGGCTGTCGTCCTTATCCCGCTGGTCGAAGTCGCCTGGTGCGACGGCACCGTCGCCCCCGAAGAGCGCGACGCGATCCTGAACGCCGCCTCTCAGCAAGGAATTCACCGCGGCAGCCCCTCCCGCGAGTTGCTCGAACATTGGCTCACCGCCCGGCCCGACTCGCGGATCATCAACGCCTGGAAAGAATACGTCCACGAGCTCGCCCGCATCATGCCCGGCCCCACGCTCGAAACCATGAAGAAAAACCTCCTCCACCGCCTCCACAACGTCGCCTCCGCCGCCGGCGGCTTCCTCGGCCTCGTCACCATCTCCAAGCACGAGCAGCAAATGATGGACGAGATTGCCAAGGCGTGGGAAGTGTAAGCCGCAAGCGCAGGCCCTAGCTAAGACGGCCGATGAGCAATAGGACGTCGGTTCGCTTCTCTTCAAAGAGGCCGAACAGGGACAGGATCGCGACGCCCAGCATGATGCCGAAAACCCACCAAGGCCAAATGTGCTCGATCGACTGAGCGGCGTGACGAATCATCGCCATCAGCCGCCGCCGCCATTTACCGCGGATCTTCGGACGACGAATATTAGCCCTCGGCATCAAGAATCATTTAAGATGGTGGGATCGTCATTGGTGATCATTCGAGTGCTTTTTCAATGAACTACCTAATCGGTCCAGCGATGAACAGCAAAGTCAATCGAGAGCGATTTCAATCGGATCGATCAAAACTAATGTCGCTTTCACGTCGGCGCTTGTTGCGCGGAACGGGCGTCGTCTTGGCTTTGCCGTGGCTCGATTCCCTGATGCCGGGCTTCGCGCGCGGAGCAGCGGATAGCGCGGTCGCTGGCGGCGGTACGAAGCCGCGGCGGATGTTCGCGATTTGCAACAATCTGGGGCTGCTCACCGAGCTATTTTTTCCAACGGAGAAGGGGCAGGACTATCGTCCTTCTCCGTACCTCGAATTGTTGAAAGAACATCGTGAGGATTTCACGGTATTCAGCGGCGTCTCGCATCCGAATGTGGATGGCGGACATCCGGCGGATGTGTGCTTTTTGACGGCGGCGCCGCATCCGGGCAGCAGCTCATTTCGCAACACGATCTCGCTCGATCAACAGATCGCGGAGCAGATTGGGACATTGACGCGGTTTCCCTCGATCACGCTCGGCGTCAACACGCGCATGCGGAGCCTGTCGTGGACTGGGACGGGCGTCGCCATTCCGCCGGAAGATAAAGCGGCCGAGGTGTTCAAGCAGCTTTTTTTGCAAGGCAGCGAAGAGCAGGTGGCGGCACAGATTCAGAAGCTCGACACCGGGCGGAGCATTTTGGACGCGGTGGGAGAGCAGGCCCGGGACCTGCAGAAGCGCGTTGCCGCGCAGGACCGCGAGCGGCTCGATCAGTATTTCAGCAGCGTGCGCGATTTGGAGCACCGGCTGCAGGCCTCGCGAGGTTGGGAGAGTAAGCCCAAGCCGGTGGTGAAGGCTCCGATGCCGGTCGATCCGCCGTCGCCCGCGGAATACATGGAGAAAATCGCGGTGATGTATGACTTGGCCCGCCTGGCGCTGGAGACGGATTCGACGCGGGCCATCACGCTGATGCTGGATAGCGTTTCGACGCCGGTAATGGAGATTCCAGAAGTAACGATCACCGACGGGTATCACAATTTGTCGCATCACGGCAAGTCGGAGTCGAAGCGAGCTCAGCTCAAGGCCATCGACGAATGCCACATGAAGCTGCTCGCGAAGCTGTTCAGCGATTTGAAGGCCGTCCGCGAAAGTGATGAGACCCTGCTTGATCGGACGATGGTGCTTTACGGCTCGAATTTCGGCGACGCGAACTCGCATGTGACAACGAACATGCCGGTCGTTTTGGCCGGCGGCGGTTTCAGGCATGGTCAGCATCTGGCTTTTAGTCGCGAGCAGAATTACCCGCTGCCGAATTTGTTCGTCTCGATGCTGCAGCGGATGGGGATCGAGACAGAGCGATTTGCATCGTCAACTGGAACGATGCGTGGCTTGGAGATGGCGTGATGTTCCCTGGCCGATTGATTCCCTGGAGCGTGGCGCGACTGGCAATGGTCTGGGCCTGCGCGGTGGTCGCCGGCGCTCGACCGATGATGGCGGTGGAGGCTTTCGCGCATCAGCCGTTCATTGAAAAATATTGCGCGGGCTGCCATGACGGGGCAACGAAGGCGGGCGGTTTGGATTTGACGGCGCTGAGCTACTCGCCGGACGATGCGAATAATTTTGCCCGCTGGGTGAAGGTGCACGACCGGCTGAAGGCGGGTGAGATGCCGCCCAAGGACGAAGAGCGGCCGCCGCCAGCCGAGCTGAGTTCGGTGGTCGGAGGATTGGCGTCGTCGCTGATTGCAATTGAAAACGAGCAGGCTGCCAAAGCCGGCCGGGCGCAAGTGCGGCGGCTGAATGGCTATGAATATGAAAATGCGCTCCGCGATCTGCTTTCGGCGCCGTGGCTGCAAGCGAAGGAGCAGTTTCCGGAAGATGGCGAGGCGTTTCGCTACAACAAGGTCGGTAGCGCGCTTGATGTGTCGCACGTGCATTTGTCGCGGTACATGACGGCAGCCGATTATGCCATTCGGCAGGTTATGAGCGTGGCGTTCGAGCGGCCGCCGACCGCTGTTCGGCGGTATTACGCCCGCGACCAGCGGACGCTGACGCGAACATTCACGCAGAACCCCTTCAACAGCTCACCCGATCGCCAGCATTATCCGGTGCTCGGTTTTGAGGCTCAGCCGGGAGTGCGCAGGGGCCAAGAGCCGCTGACGGTTGGCGATGCGGACCCGGATAAGCGGGAGCTCGAGGCAGTGGGCTGGGTGTCGAGCAACTACGTGACCGGATTCACATATCGTTGGGATCAGTTTCGGGCGCCGGTGGCGGGGCGGTATCGCGTTCGGTTTAGCGGCTACACGCTGTGGTGTGCGCCGGGCGGAGTGAGCCACAGTTTTGCGGGGAGCGAAGATCGTGTGGGGAAGCCGCGGCCGCCAAACAAGAACACGCCGAACTACGACGAGATTTCTCCTGGCCGCACGACGGAGCCAATCACGGTCTATACGCGGAACGGCGTGATGAATCGACGCGTGGGTGAATTTGACCTTTCACTCGAGCCGGCTGTGCATGATGTGGGGGAAGTGTGGCTGCTGGCGAACGAGACGCTGGTTCCGGATGCTTCGCGATTCTATCGCTCGCGGCCGAATGGGTTTGTAAATCCGCTGATGACGCCGGAAGGCTGTCCGAGCGTGGCCTTTCGGTGGATGGAGGTGGAGGGGCCACTGAATGACGAATCAACGCTGGCCGGATATCGGCTGCTGTTCGGTGATTTGCCGCTCCGCAAGGTGGAAGAAGGAAAAGCGGGCGGCGTGGCGATTCCGCATGTGCGGCCGGGCGATCGCCGGGAAGGTGGACGCAACGCGGGACAACGCGTCGAGCCGTTGGAGGATCTGTTCGTCGAAGTTGTCTCAAGCGATCCGCGCGGCGATGCTCAGCGGCTGCTGCGCGGTTTCTTGGAACGGGTGTATCGCTCGCCGCCGCAAAAGGATGAAGTGCGGCCGTTTTTGGATCTGTTCGAAAATCGGATGGCCAACGGGTTGAGCTTCACGGAAGCAATAGTCGCGGCTTACACGGCGGTTCTGGCTTCGCCGAAGTTTTTGTATTTGGACGAGCAGCCGGGGCGGCTGGATGATTTGGCTTTGGCCACGCGGCTGTCGTTGTTTTTGTGGAATTCGACGCCGGACGACCGCCTCCGCATGTTGGCGACGCGCGGCGAGCTGACTCGGCCGGACGTTTTGCGGGCCGAGACGGAGCGGATGCTCGCGGATGGCAAATCGCGTCGATTCGTCGAAGCGTTTCTCGATTATTGGCTCGATTTGCGCAAAATCGAGGATTCGACGCCTTCGACCACACTCTTTAACGATTACTACCTCGATGATGCACTGACCGAGGCGGCGGTGGCGGAGACGCAACTCTACTTCGCCGACATGGTGCGGCGCGATTTGCCGGCCCGGCAGATCATCGACTCCGATTTCACGTTCCTGAACGAGCGGCTGGCGACACACTATGGAATTTCGGGCGTCAAAGGCATCGCGATGCGGCAGGTGGCGCTGCCGGCTGATAGCCCGCGCGGCGGTTTGTTGACGCAGGCCAGCGTGCTGAAGGTGACTGCGAACGGCACGACCACGTCGCCTGTCGTGCGCGGCAAATGGCTGATGGAACGGATACTCGGGTTCGAGGCGGTTCCACCTCCGTCGGTGCCGGCGGTCGAGCCGGATATTCGCGGGGCGGTTACGATTCGTCAGCAACTCGACAAGCACCGAGCCGATGAGAGCTGCGCGGCGTGCCACCGATATATCGATCCGCCGGGCTTTGCGCTGGAGAGCTTCGATGTGATGGGTGCCTGGCGCGATCGCTACCGCGCCGTTGCGGCAGACGATCAAGCGCCCGAAGTGGGGATCGGCAAAAACGGCCATGTTTTTGCTTTTTACTTCGGCCTTTCAGTGGATTCGGGCGGGAAACTGGCCGATGGCCGCGCTTTCGCCGATATTCGCGAGCTCAAGCAACTATTGGCTCGTGACGAGCAGACTGTTGCACGGAATCTCGTCAAGCAACTGGTTGTCGATGCCACCGGCGCTCCTGTCCGCTTCAGCGACCGAGACGCGGTCGAACGGATTCTGCAGAAGGCCAAAGCCAGCGACTATGGAGTTCGCACGATCATCCGCGAGATTGTGCAGAGCGAACTATTTCGCACTAAATGAGGTGTGAGCGGTGGCAAGGTCTGCTTTTGCCGATTGCTGACCGGTGACAACCATCGTGCTCAAGAGCGCGTCGAGGCCGCGACAGGTTCGCTGGTGAATGCTGCGAGCGATCCAGGGGCTTAGCACAGCCCACACAGCGCCGTTAAGGAGCGTGACGGCGATGACCGGGATCAGCCAGAAGAGGGGAGCAACGCGGCCGGCGAATATCGTCCCGAAGACGGCCAGAAACACGAGAGCGAGCCCGCCATTAAGAGCAATCGGAAAGATTCTGGCAAATCGGATCATGCGCTCGGCGGCACCGAGGTCGGCGGCGACGTCAAGCTGTCCTTGGCGAAGGCGGATGTCCAGTTGCGAGGCACCGACCAGCGGGCTTTGGCGGTTGCTGCTCATGCCGGGTCCGGTGAGTCGCACGGAATCGGCCGTTCGTTCGTCGAGTCGAAAACCGACGGCGGATAACGCGGCAATGGCCAGGTCGAGAGCTTTTTCGAGGTCGCCTTGAAATGAACGGGAAGCGTTATAAATCATTGGCATGATGCTGCTGCCTCGCAATTGCCAGATTCTAGACCGTTCGCGGCCGCAATAGAATACGCAGCATGTCAAAGCGACCTGCGATTGAAGCAGCTTATGAACTGGCCCGCGAGCAATATGGGGAGCTGGGCGTGGATGTCGCACAGGCCTGCGAGCGGTTGCAGGGTACCAGCATTTCGTTGCACTGTTGGCAAGGCGATGACGTTCGCGGGTTTGAAAGCGAAGCGGGGCTGACGGGGGGAGGGATTCAAGCGACGGGGAATTGTCCGGGGCGGGCTAGAAACGTCGACGAGCTGCGGACCGATTTGGAAGCGGCGTTGCGGCTGATCCCGGGAAAGCATCGGCTCAACCTGCATGCGATCTACGCGGAGTATGGCGGGCGGCGCGTGGAGCGCGATGAGCTCGAGCCAAAGCACTTTGAAGGCTGGGTTGAGTGGGCCAGGACGCGCGGCCTTGGACTCGATTTCAATCCGACGTTCTTCTCTCACCCCAAGGCCGACGCCGGCTTTACGCTGGCCAGCAGCGACGAAACCATTCGACGATTTTGGGTCGCTCACGGCGTCGCCTGCCGGAAAATTGGTGAGTCGTTCGGTAAGCAGATGGGAACGAGTTGCGTGACGAATGTGTGGATTCCCGATGGCTATAAGGATACGCCGGTCGATCGGCGCAGGCCGCGCGAGCGGCTGAGGCAATCGCTCGACGAGATTTTTGCCGAGCCGATCGATGAGCGATTCAATGTGGACGCGGTAGAAAGCAAGCTGTTCGGCCTCGGCTCGGAAAGTTACGTCGTCGGCTCGCATGAGTTTTATCTGGGCTATGCGTTGGCCAATCGCAAGCTCCTGTGCCTGGATGCGGGTCACTTTCATCCGACCGAGGGTATCGCGGACAAAATTTCGTCGATTTTGGTGTGGCTGCCGCAGATTTTGTTGCACGTCAGTCGCGGCGTACGGTGGGATAGCGATCATGTGGTCATTTTGTCGGATGAATTGCGGGTAATTGCGGAAGAAATTGTGCGGGGCGATTTTCTGGCCCGGGTGCGGATTGGGCTGGATTATTTTGACGCGAGCATTAACCGAGTGGCCGCGTGGGTGATTGGGACACGGGCCATGCAGAAGGCGTTGCTGGTTGCGCTCTTAGAGCCGACGGCCATGCTGCGAAAATATGAGCAGAGCGGCGATTACACCCGGCGGCTGGCGCTATTGGAGGAGTTCAAGGCGCTGCCTTTCGGCGCGGTGTGGGATCATTTTTGTGAGAGCGAAAACGTGCCCGCGCGGCGGGAATGGCTGGAGGACATTGAGGCGTACGAAAAAGCACATTTATCGAAACGTCAGTGACGCGCCATGCCCGAATTGCCGCTGCTATCACTGGTGGATATTTCGAAATCGTTTGGAGGCGTTCACGCGCTGCGAAATGTTTCGTTAGACGTTCGGCGCGGCGAAGTTCACTCGCTGGTCGGAGAAAATGGGGCCGGTAAATCGACATTGATCAAGATCGTCACGGGGGCGCATGCGCCGGATTGTGGTGAAGTGGTTTTTGATGGACAAGGGATCGTGCACCACGATCCGGTTGCGGCGCGGCGGCGTGGGATTGCGGTGATTTATCAGCAGCCGGCGTTGTTTCCGGATTTGACCGTGGCCGAAAATATCGCCTTAGGGTTGGAAGCGTTTCAGCCGCTAGCGCGAGTCGATTGGAAGCGGCGGCGGGAAATGGCCGTCGAGCTGCTGCAGCGGATTGGCGCTAACATTCGGCCGGATGCGGTGGTCGGCGATTTGACAATGCCCGAACAGCAACTGGTCGAGATCGCGAAGGCCATCGGCGCGAATGCCCGGCTGGTGATCATGGATGAGCCGACGGCGTCACTCAGTGAACGTGAAACTGAAAGGCTGTTTGCCGTAATTCGAGCGCTGCGCCAAGCCGATGTCGGTGTCATCTATATCTCGCACCGGTTGGAGGAGTTGTATCAAATCGCTGACCGAGTTACCGTGCTTCGGGATGGAGCCGTGGTCTTTACCGGTGAACTCAAGGACGTCGATCGGGCCAAATTGATTCGCTACATGGTCGGACGCGAGTTGTCGGCCGTGTTTCCCAAACAGGTGGCGGCCATCGCGGAACCGGTCATTGAGCTCCGCGACGTTGGCTGTCGGTCAGCTGGTATTCGCAACATCGATCTTTGCATTCGCGCCGGTGAAATTGTGGCGCTCGCCGGCTTGGTCGGAGCTGGTCGCACGGAGTTGGCCCGCGTGCTCTTTGGCGTGACGCTCGCGGATGCCGGCCAAATCTGTCTGCACGGCAAACAAGTTCGCATCGATTCACCGATTCGGGCGGTCGAGCTGGGCGTCGCGTACGTTCCAGAGGACCGCCGCCGCCATGGAGTCATTTTGGAGCTGCCGGTGGCGGCGAACGTTTCTCTAGCCATTTTGCGGCAACTTTCCAACTACTGCCGGCTCCATTTTCGGCGCGAGCGGCGACTGGCTGAGGAAATGATCCAGCGGCTGTTCGTAAAAACCCCATCGCCAGGCACGCCGGTGGGCCATCTGTCCGGCGGCAATCAACAAAAAGTCGCCGTCGCTCGCTGGCTCGCGACAAAACCGAAGCTGCTGATCCTCGACGAGCCGACGCAGGGCATCGATGTCGGCGCCAAAGCGGAAATCCACCGTCTCATGTCGGAGCTGGCCGGGCGCGGGATGGCGATTTTGCTCATTTCGTCGGAGCTGCCCGAAGTTCTCGGTATGGCAGATCGGATAGCGGTAATGCGTGAGGGGAGGATCGCTGGTGTGTTGTCCCGCGCTGAGGCAACGCAGGAAAACATTTTGTCGCTTGCGCTGGGGCACGTGGCGGCGTGAGAGTTGAAGGTGGGCACAGCCCAGCCTACTTGTTAATATGATGGCCCACCTCAGAAAAACCTTCCGTGAGCGTTTGAGGAATCGATGTCGCAAGAGACCACCGCTGAGTCTTCCAACACGGTAACGATCACCCAATGGCTGATTTGCATTATCGCGGCGATTGGTTTTGCGTTTGACATTTATGAGCTGTTGATGCTGCCGCTCATCGCTCGTCCGGCGTTATTGGAATTGGGCGGAATTCGCCCGGGGACGCCGGAATTTCGCGACTGGATCAGCATTTTGTTCTATGTTCCAGCCGTGGCGGGTGGAATTTTTGGGCTGCTGGGCGGCTATTTGACCGATCGGCTGGGCCGGCGTCGCGTGCTCACGTGGAGCATTTTGCTGTATGCGGTCTCGGCTTTTGCGGCTGGGTTCTCGACGAGCTTGCCAATGCTGCTCGTGTTTCGTTGCCTGGTGTTTATTGGTGTATGTGTTGAGTTCGTGGCGGCCGTAGCCTGGCTCGCTGAGTTATTTCCCGATCCCAAGCGGCGCGAGGCGGTGCTCGGATTTACGCAGGCGTTTTCGTCGATCGGTGGCCTATCGGTGGCTATTGCCGGCAGCATCGTCGCGGGTTGGGCGGTGGGAAAGGCACCGACAATTTTGTTCAAGCTGGTCACGTTGCCAGCCATGCAACTGCCGGCCATTGTTTTGCCTGGCTTTTTCAGTTTTCTCGGTGAAATCAAAAACGGCCACGCCGATTGGCGGTATCTGCTGATGTCTGGACTGATACCGGCGCTGCCGCTGATTGTGATTCGTCCGTTTCTTCCGGAATCGCCAGAATGGCAGACGAAGCGGCAGGCTGGGACGCTGAAGCGGCCGAGCATCGCGGAGTTGTTCAGCCCCGAGCTGCGGCGCACGACGATCGTGACGACGCTGATGTTTACATGTAGCTTTGCGGCGGCGTTCGGCGCGATCCAGCAGATGCCGCTCATTGTTCCTGGATTGCCGGAAGTCAAAAAGGAAGTAGCGGAGGCGATCGAGAAAGATTTCCCGCCGGCCGCCCAAGAGGGTATGCGAGCGAAGCTGGCCGGTGAAGGCAAGAGCGAGGGAGAAATTGAGAAGGCCGTGCTGGGCAAGCGCCGTGCGATTGCGGGGCCCATTGAGCAACCAAAGATTACCCATACAACCGAAAACCAGGAGATCGGTGGTTTGTGCGGCCGCTTTGCGCTGGCGATTTTGATCATGTTCGTTGTGAGCCGGCGGATGCTGCTGCGGGTGTTCTTGATTCCCGGATTGATCGTGATGCCGCTGGTGTTTTGCTGGGCCGCGGTCACCGATCTGCATTATCTCGAGATGGGAATGTTCTTGGCGGGATTTTTGACCGTTGCGCAGTTCAGCTTTTGGGGCAACTATTTGCCGCATGCGTTTCCGGTTCACTTGCGCGGGACGGGTGAAGGGTTTGCGGCCAATATCGGCGGGCGGCTCATTGGAACGTGCTTCTTCGGCATCACGCAGTGGATTGCTTATTTTTTGTCGGGCGAGAACCAGACGATTTATCCGACGATGGTCGCTTACACGGCGGGTGGAGTGGCGTTCGCCGTGTATTTGATCAACTTTGTGGCCAGTTTTTGGCTGCCGGAGCCGAATCCGGAGCGGTTGCCGGATTAAGCGGTCTATCAGGCATGCGGGGCGGCGTTACTGCGGCGTATTTTTGAGGCCGAAATCTTCGATGGTCAGCAGGGTGTGCAGGGAGTAGCCGCGGGCGGCGAGAGTTTCGCGGCCGCCTTCAAGGCGATCGATGATGGCCAGGACGCCGCGGACTTTCAGACCGTGGGCTTCAGCTTTTTCGATCGCGGCGAGGGAGCTGCCGCCGGTTGTCACAACGTCTTCGACGACGACGACGGAGTCGCCCGCGTTCACTGGGCCTTCGACATCGCGGCCCGTGCCGTGCTGCTTGGCTTCCTTTCGGACGATAAAGCCGCGGAGTTTTTTGCCCTCGCGGCCGGCGATGGTGATGATCGCAGCCGTGATCGGATCGGCACCGATCGCCATGCCGCCGACGGCGTCGGGTAAATTCGCGCCCAGGTGCTCCAACATTCCGTCCGCAATCAGGTTCGCTCCCGCCGAATCGAGCGTGACCTTGCGGCAGTCGAGGTAGTAGCTCGACTGTTTGCCGCTGGCCAGCGTGAACTGGCCGGTTCGAAGGGCCAGCTTGCGGATTAGGTCCATGAGGGCGGATTTGTCGTACATTTCAGTGCTCCTTTGGCGGTGGGCACAGCCCACCCTACAAATATCGCAGGCAGTTGTAGCATTTGGCGGCGGAGGCGGAACAGGCGGTTGTTGTGGCGCGGGCGTGGAGGCGGATTTTTTGACGGCATGCTTCGTTCGGGTGGTGTTTCTCGGCATGCATATGCATGCGTTTTGTTTTTTATGCAGGCGGGCATATTTCGCAAAGGCCAGCTGCGAAACGAGTTACGATACATTTGTCCATGCATGGCTATGCGTCGTATGCATGAGTTTGGGACGGGGGCATTTTTTTGTTTTTTACCGCAAGAGCGATTTTTGAAACGAGTTTTTGCGCATTGGTACAGATGTATAGATGCGCGAGAAAGGCGGATTATTGGGAGGGGCGGCAAATAAATTTCAGGCAGAGGCGCGGAGATCGGTAGGGGATAGCGAGGGGTTCGGGATGAAGAAGGTCACCGCGGACCAACGCTTCGCGTCGGTGCCCTCGCGGCGGTTAAGCGGCGACTGGCGGCCGAAGCGAGGCGGGAGCCTCGGGGAAGTGCGTTCCCAGGGAGGACCCTGGGAACGAGATCATGCGCCGCGTGGACGCGGCGGTTAAGCGAGGGAATGGTGGGCAGAGCCCACCCTACTTGCCGCAATAGTCGATGGAGCGGGCGATTTCGGATTTGAGGCGGGAGCGGGGGACGATGCGGTCGATGAAGCCGTGTTGGAGGAGGAACTCGCTGGTTTGGAAGCCTTTGGGGAGCTCGAGGCGGATGGTGGCTTTGATGGTGCGGGGGCCGGCGAAGCCGATGAGGGCTTTGGGCTCGGCGAAGATGAGATCGCCGAGGGAGGCGAAGCTGGCGGCGACGCCGCCCATGGTGGGATTGGTGAGGACGGAGATGAACAGGCCGCCGGCGCTGTCGTAGCGGGCGAGGGCAGCGGAGACTTTGGCCATTTGCATGAGCGAGAGAATGCCCTCGTGCATGCGGGCGCCGCCGCCGGAGCCGCTCACGATGATCAGTGGCAGCTTTTCGTTGGTCGCACGTTCGGTGAGCCGGGTGAGCTTTTCGCCGACGACCGAGCCCATGCTCCCCATGATGAAGGCCGAGTCGGTTACGCCGAAGGCGACCCGCCGGGCACGGATCATGCCGCCGCCGGTGAGCGCGGCATCGCGCAGCCCGGTCCGCTTTTGTTCGGCCTTGAGCCGCTCAGCGTAGGGCTTTTTATCGGCGAATGTGAGCGGATCGGTGGGCTCGAGGTGGGCGTCCCACTCCTCGAAAGTGCCGTCGTCGAGCACCTGTTCGACTCGCTGCCGGGCGGAGACGTAGAAGTGGTACTCGCACTTGGGGCAGGTG
>DASXLL010000081.1:0-8794 GCA_036496265.1 Pirellulaceae bacterium
TCAGCTCGCGGAGGACGGGAACATCGCGTCGCCCCGCGCCGTTGCTGGGCTCCGGGATTGTGATCGGACCGGTGCCATTGCCGCGATCTTGAATGAAACCACGGAATCGCAGGCGGCCCGATAAAGCTTAGCTCGCCAAAAACCGCCCCGGGCGGGTCCCACCTCTTAATTGCCGGCCGGAATGAAGGCAAGCGGAATTAACCGCATCGAGAGGAAAATGGGGCGAATTGTGGGCAACGTTGTGGCAACGTGTTGAGGGAAGGCAACAAGAATGGGGGCGGCGGAAGTGGGGAAGATGGGGGCTGAAAAAATCTATGGGACCGCGCGGACGGAACAATCGTTACGACCGGATCGAATTCGGCTGAATATCCAGTTGTAATCCGCTCAATCGACTAGAAGCAGGCTGGAGCGGCAAGAAGACTGGGACCCCGTGGCATGGCGACTGCTTTTAGCCCTGTCCACGAACAACGCGATGCCTGATGGCGGAAAGCAATCTGGTAGCCGACGTTTGGCTCGCAATCTTTTTTCTTCTCTAGAGGAGTGTTGGAATGAAGTTCTCTATCGTTCGTTTGGAAGAGCGGATCGCCCCCTCGCACGGCCCTGTCCAACAGGCAATCGTTGTTGGCGGCGGCAAAGGCAGCAAGGGCGGCCCCAGCCTGGTCATGGCCCAACAGGGTTTTGATCACGGCAGCCCGTGGCAACAGGCCATCGTGGTCGGTGGCGGCAAGGGCAGCAAGGCTGGCCCGTTTCTGACGATGGCCCAGCAACAGCTGTAATCCATCGGCGTTGAATTCCGCAGAGTTTGATCCTCTGGGAATGCTCGCGAGGACGCGAATAACGCAAATCTTCGCTGACCGAGAAAGTTTGATTCTCGGATCGATGCTCGGTCAGCACTCTTATTTTTCCGGTTCACTTTCATCTCATCTTGTTTTCGGAGTTTTCTCATGAAGTTTTCCATCGTTCGTCTCGAAGAGCGGATTGCTCCCTCGCACGGCCCGGTTCAACAGGCGATCGTCGCCGGCGGCGGCAGCGGCAGCAAGGGCGGCCCCTCGCTGATCATGGCTCAACAGAGCTTGGGCGGCGGATGCGGCTGCAGCAGCGGCCCTTGGCAACAGGCCACCGTCGTTGGCGGTGGCAAAGGCAGCAAAGCCGGTCCGTTTCTCGTCATGGCCCAGCAAGGCCTCCACTAATGAACCACGCCTCGTTCCCACGGGAACACTCGCCGGAACGCGAGACGAGGTGTTTTTTCTGGAGCTGACGGAGGACAGCCGGTTGTTGCAATCGGCGCTCCGTCGGCTCTGTTTTTCCGTTTTTTAGCTCCTCAGCGCGGTTTGCTCCCCTCTCTCTCCGGCACAAGCAATCGACCGCTGAACATGAAATTTGAAATCATTCGCCTCGAAGAACGCATCGCACCGACCCGCGGGACGCTCTACAACCTCGTTTCCGGCATGAACACGATGTCGGTCGCGGCGAAAGATAACGTGACGCCGCTCAGGGATGGTAGCGTCAACGTTTTGAACGATAACGCGGGACACATGAGCGTCTCGGCGGGCAGCCCCAGCGCGACGTTTGCAGGCGGAATCTTGCCGAGCGGCTCACTTGTCGCCAGCTCCAGCGGTGGCCATCAAGAAACGATCATGTCGGGCCACGGAGGAATGATGTCGGCCGGGATGATCGGCCAGGGCCAAATTCAAATGGAAAACTACGGCCACGGCGGCGATCACGCGATTGCGATTTCTGGCGATGGCGGATTGTTCGGCGGCTTTCTGAAGGGCGGCTCGATGGTCATCGATAACGATGGCCACGGGCATGAGTCGATCGTTTTCAACGATAAAGCTGGCCATCAAGTGCTGGTCATTGATGACGCCCACGCCGGCTTCACGCTGACGGGCAAAGGGAGCAAGCTCGTCAACATGGAGATCGTAAATGACGGCCAGGGTCATCAAGACGTGATCCTCCACGCGGCCAATGGCGCCACGTTGATGATCCACAACGATGCGGATGGCCGTCAAGATGTGTTGATGACGAGCGCAACCGGTTCGGTGATGCTCGCCAACGACGACGCGGGTGGCCAAAGCGTGGCGATGGAGACGACTGGCAAGCAAGCGGGCATGCTGCTCGTTGACAACGAGACGACTGGCCAGGCCGTGATGATGACTTCGCAGGCTGGCAATCAAACGGGCCTGGCGATGATCGCCAACTATCAAGGCGGCACGCAGGAGCTGCTCGTGGCGGGGACAAATAACTCCCAGGCCGGCCTCTTGATGATGATCAACACGCTGAGCGGTGGCCAGGGCCTCATTGCCGCTACAACCGATAAAGCCGGCTTCCAGATCCTGTCGGCCTCGATGAGTGCGGCCGCCTAAGAGCGGTCCCAGTGCCTATCGCGAGCAGTGGCGCATTCGCGGCCGTGTTTCGTTGGCGGCCCGAGTTTCATACGCGGTCCTGCTTTTCGCAGCATTCGCAGGCGCCGGCAGGGCAATCTTTTCGTGGAATTCGCCATAGGGTGACGTAGAGTTGTCGGGGATTTCTCCCGACTTGACCGATTTTTCCGTCTATTCCGGATGTGACGAATGTCCGAAACCAAGCCGCAGTCTGAAACAAAGCCTGCCTGCTGCAGTGGTGGCAAGGAAGAAGAAATCTTTCACCTGTTCGGCTACTGCTGGGTGTTCAATGTAAATCTGGCGAACGAGCTGGTGCGCGATGGGCGCGCGCCGGTGGAACTCGAAGAAGAGAGCGTCCGGTATTGCGTGGACACCACCGAACTGATCGAGGAGCATATTGGCCATGTGAATCCCGACCGGCCCGGCATTATTGCCCACGTGAAATACACAACCGCCGACGGTGAAGTAATTCACGGTCATACCTTGATCGACGGCAATCATCGCGCGGCTCGCTGCTTGGAGCTTGTCCGCCCGTTTTTTGTGTACATCCTCAGCGAAGAGGAAAGCGAACAAATTGTCGTGAGGCGCCCGCCGCGCGGAGCGATCGATGAATCGATTATTCCGGCGGAGGAGGCAGCTGCTGCAAAAACGGCAGCGGCCAAAGACCCGCAGCCAGCCGGACTGCCTCCGGCTGCGGCCGCAAACATTCCCGACGCCGCGAGCAGCTTGCAACGTTAACAATGTCAGCGGTCCTGCTAGAGCCGACGCAGCCGAAATTACCAGATCGAGAAGAACTCGATCTGTCGGCGCCTTTGCCGCGCCGCCGCCCGGATTTGATTGTGCGGCCGGCGAGCGTGCAGGGATTTTTTGTCGTTAAATCGCCGACGGCGGGGAGCTATTTTCAGCTTGGCCTGGCCGAGCATTTTTTGCTGGGCCAACTCGACGGGCAACGAACGGCTGGGATCGTTCGCGAAGCTTTCGAGCAGCATTTTGGCGAGCCGCTGACGGCGTCCGACATCGATGACTTTTTGAAGATGGCCGCGGGCATGGAGTTGCTCGAAGTGGCCGAGGGCGCGAAGCCGCTGGCGCCGCCGAGCCGGCCAAGGACGCCGCAGAGCTTTCTTTATTTCCGCAAGAACCTGTTCGACCCCAACGCGTTTTTCAATTGGCTGGCGCCCAAGATCAGCTTTTTTTGGACGCGCGGCTTCGTGGCGTTGTCGGTGTCGCTGTTCGTCATGGCGTTTCTCGTTGCCTGGACGAACAGGACCGAGCTATTCAGCCGTTTCAATTCGGTGTTCGACTGGCAGGTGCTCTCGCTGTTTTGGGTCACGGTGGTGATCACGATGGTGCTACACGAATTTGCCCACGGCTTGACGTGCAAGCATTTCGGGGGCGAGGTACACGAGGTCGGCGTGCTGGTGATGTTTTTCACGCCGTGCTTGTATTGCAATGTGTCCGACGCCTGGTTGTTTCCCGAGAAGTCGAAGCGAATTTGGGTGGGCGTTGCCGGGCCGTATTTGGATCTGTGCCTGTGGGCGACCGGCGTGTTCGTCTGGCGCATCACGGTGCAAGACAGCGCGATCAACTACATCTCGTGGACGATCATGGCGACCTGCGCGTCGCGGACGATCTTGAACTTCAACCCGCTCATGAAGAGCGACGGCTACTACCTGCTCAGCGACTGGATGCAGGTTCCAAATCTATCGACCTTCGGCCTGCAGCGATGGGCGGCGACCGCCCGCTGGCTGTTGTGGGGCGCGCCGAGGCCGGAACGCATTCCCCAAGGCAAGTTCATCGTCGGTTATGGCTTTTTGAGTTGGGCGTTCATCATCTTGTTTCTGGCGGCGATGATTCCGGGCTTACTCAAGCTGCCCCGGGATTTTGCGGGCGTGTTCGGATTATTGCTTAGTTTGCTCATTGTTCCCTTGATGTGTTTAGTTGCCTTTAACGGCATTTTGACGAAAGAGGTGGTCACCATGATCAAGACACGCAAGCTGCGGCGGGCCATCTGGTTGCTCGTGCTCGCCGGAATTATTGCGGCGCTAGCGGTGGTTCCGTTCAGCGACCGGGCGACCGGCACATTTCAAGTGCGGCCGCGGACGCGGGTCGAAATCCGCGCGCTGGAAGCCGGGTTTTTGCGGCAAATCAGCGTTGATGAAGGCTCGAATGTCGAGCCCGGCGCCTTGATCGCGCAGATCGACATTCCGGACCTGGAAATGACGCTGCGGAAAAAGCAGGCGGAGCTGAAAGAGACGCAGGCGCGGCTCAAGATGCTCGCAGCCGGGCCGCGGCACGAGGAAATCGATGAGCAGCGGCAGCGGGTGGTGCGCTATGAGCGTTGGCGCGACTTGGCCCGGCAGAATCTGGAGCAATCGCGTGTGGCGCTCGCCCAGGATTTGATTCGGCTCGATCGCCAGATCAAGCAGTATGAGGCGGAAGTCAGCTACGCACGCCGGATCGGCGAGCAATCGAAGATGCTGTTTGATAAGGGCGCTTTCGCGAGCGAGCAACTGTTGTCGGAAGAGAAGAAGCTGCAAATCGCCGAGTTTCAGTTGGATCAGGTGAAGGCACAAAAACAGGCCCGTGAGGCGACGGGCACCATTGAATTCGAGGGAGAATTGGCGCGCCGCGAAAAGGACCTTTCGGATGTCCGCTCGACGCTGTTGCTCTTGGAAATTGGCACCCGACCGGAAGAAGTGGAAGCCGAGCGGGCCAAGCTGGAGCGGCTGCAGGAGGATTTGACGTATCTGGAAGCGATGCACGAGCGCGTGGTGGTCAAAACGCCGGTGGCTGGCGTGGTGATTACGCCGCGAGTGAAAGAGAAGAGCGGACAATACATCGAAAAAGGCGCCCTGATTTGTGTTGTCGAGGACACGTCATCGTTGGAGGCGGAGATTACGCTGCCCGAAGATGAAGCGGCGGGAGTCGAAGAGGGACAGACCGTTCAACTGAAGGCG
The DNA here is from genome assembly GCA_036496265.1 of Pirellulaceae bacterium. Taxonomy (GTDB): domain Bacteria; phylum Planctomycetota; class Planctomycetia; order Pirellulales; family Pirellulaceae; genus CAYLLN01. Next base: position 5,342 of record DASXLL010000081.1, read on the forward strand.
CGAGCGCTGCCATTCAAGAAGTTTAAAACGGTCGTGGATCGGAAAGCGCCGCGAGCGGTGGTTGCCGAGAACAAGGTGCAAGGCACCGTCACGGTTCATTGCCAGGTCAGTGATGAGGACAAAGAGTTGCTGCCGGGAATGACCGGCTTTGCACGGATTAATCGCTCACGACACCCGATGGGCTGGGTGCTCGCAGTACACAGCCTGAAGCTGCTGCGGACGGAGTTCTGGTGGTAGCTCCATAGTCGTCACGCTCCGCGTGACGAACCCACCGCGACGGCACCTTAGCGTAAACGGGCGAGGGAAGGGGTCGGGAGTCGATTGCGAAAGCGATTCTCCATGTGGACAAGTCATACCGCAATCGACTCCCGACCCCCTCGCGCTGGATCGCTAGCCGGCTTCACCTTTAGTCGAGACGCTTCTCCGTAGTTACGTAGTCGTCACGCTCCGCATGACGAACTCACTACGATGTTTGTTGTATAAAGGCGGGGCTCATCACGCGGAGCGTGATGGCTACAAAGAAAGGTGGGCCGGCGCTCGCTGCGCGAACTGGTCCCACCCTACGGGTCGTCAGCCGGCGGCAGCCGTAAGACGCTGGTTTCTTCAAGAGGCGGCACGTCTTCAACTGGCAGTCGGCTTTCAGCTGGCGGCCGGCTTTCGATCCGCGGCTGCTGCTCAAAAGCCATGTCACGGGCTGGCACGCCGGGCAGTTCTTCCGCGGCTGGCGGATTGCCAGCGCCCGGCGGCGGCAGCATTTGCTCGGCGGGCGTCGGTGTTCCGGTCGCTTCTGTCGGCTGATTGTAAAGAGCCTTTTCGAACGTCTTGACCTGCTTGCACGGATCGTAAGCGAAATCGATTCCGTAGCGGTATAGCAGCGTGCCTTTGACTTGTTCCAACCGGACGAGGTCGGCGTTGTAGCTGGCCAGTAGTGTCGCGGTGTCGATCGCGGCGTCGGTGCGGGCGCGGACGGCGAGCAAGTAGTCGTTGAGGAATTGGAACAACCAGTTTTGCCCGTCGCCTACCGGCAGCGGATGCTGATAGCGGAGCCGCGTGCCACTGAGCCATTCGTCGGCGGATTTGAGTCGCTGCGACGCCTCCTGATATTGCTCGTAATCGAGGCGAATCTGGCGGAAGACATCGGCGAGCTGTTGGGCGGTCGTGAAGCGGGCTTGCTCGAACATGGCCCGCTCGCGGGCAAAGAGCAGCTCGGTAGCGCGGAGGTTGGCTTGAGCCTGCCGGCGGCCGAGCGGCACTGAAAATGTCGCGCCCATTTGCCAGTCGGCGTAGGCGTTCGTGTACATCTGGTTGAGTGCAGAGCCGAGGTTGTCGCCGATGCCGTTCATCCGATACAGCGCATTGAAATCGAGCTGCGGCAAGAGGCCGTTTTGGGCGACCAGTAATTGCTTTTGGCGAATCGCGATGTTGAGGCGCTGCCGAACAATATCCGGCTGATTCGCAAGTGCGTCGTCCAGCGCAAGATTCGTATCGATTTCGCCGAGCAGAATGTCCGGCTTGGTGGTCGGAATCAGGTTCCAGCCGTCGGCGGGCGGCAAGCCCATGAGGTTTCGCAGGCGGAGCTCCGCGGCCATCACTCGCGAGAGCAGGGCGGCCCGCTGCTGACGGTAGGTATAAAGCTGCGATTGGGCCTTGGCGACGTCGGCATAAATCGAGCGGCCGGCTTCGAAGGCTTTTTGTTGCAGGTCGTGGGCTTCTTCTAAGAGTGGCAGCACTTCGCCGACAGCTTTTAAGGCCACGCGGGCGGCGTGCAATTCCCAATAAGCGTCGGAAATGTAGCGACAGGTTAGCAGAACCTCTTTTTTGAAGTCCCAGGCCGATTGCTCGGCCGTAATCTGCGCGATTTGGATCGGCGCGCTGTTGACATCGATGCCCGCGCCACGCAGCAACGGCTGATTAAAGGCCATCGTCGTGGCGGCGATTTGCAGCGGATTGAAGTTCGCGCCGTTTCCCAACGGCAAGAACAGGTAGCTCGGCGAAGGATCGTAAAATAGAGTTGCCTGGCCGCCGGTGATGAGCGGCTTGGTGAAGCCGGCGCCATAGGTCATCTGGTCGCGGAGTGTGGGAATCGCGAGGCCAGGACCGAAAATCGCATCCGGCGGTTGGCGGTAGCGCGTCGTTAGGAAAGTGGCGTTGAAGGTCGTATCGAAGGCCGCGAGGGCCTGATTGACGCGGGCTCGATTGGCATCGACGTCGTAGCCGGTGATCGGTGCGGCCGAGACACCGGTGCTATCAACCAGCCGAACAATACGGGAGTTTTTCAGGCCCTCGACCATCGCGGCGTGGAGTTCCAGGCCGCCGTCTTGGTTCTCGGCCGGGTTGCCATAGATGCGGATCGCGTCGGTCACGAGCGGAGGCGGCGGCCCGGCATCGTTGGAAAGCAATTCGTATCGCGGCGGATCGTCGCGCGACAGAAGCGCGGCATCGCGTTTGCGCCGCAGCGCGTTGTCCCAGGTGCAGCCCGCCAAGGCGAGCAGCACAAAGGTCAAGACGTGCCAAATCCGTGGCATAAGGACTCCGCGGCGGTCCGGCGAGTAGGCTCCGCCCACCCGCGTACGAGTCGTGCGCGCAGAATCCGTCCTGCGCGCATACGTTCGCTTCGTTCAGAATCGGATTGTCAGCACGTCCGTTGCATGCAGTAAGTCCCGCACGGAACAGAATGCCTGACCGGACCGCTTAGGGGCCGCAAAGTCAGCCTGGGCGATAGACTGCCTATCGCCTGCCGTTGGTTGAAACGCAAACCGCTAGCACTACTCAGGGGGAGCCGCGCCGCAAAGGTGCGGCTGTTCTCTATTCCACCAATCCCAAGAAAGGCCGCATTATGTTCACGCGTGCTCCCACAATCGAAATCGACGAGTTATCGTCGATCTTGAGCTTCTTGCTGACGACGCTTGCTGCGATCGAGATGTTTGCCGACAGTGTGTCGTCCATGTGTTTGAAGTGGACCTCTGCTCCTGGGGCGTAGATGATTCCATTGATATTAAAGTTGCTGTCCTTTTCGAATTGGAAATTACCGTGGGCGGTTGGATTCTTCATCAGCAGAATGCCATTGTAAGTCCCCGACGTGGGCGCCGTTAGGTCGATCGAGCCAGTCGTATGAAAATGCATATCGTGATCACCAGCCGAATAAATGGTGACGTCGGTGCCCGATATCGAAGCCTGGTCGTGAATGTCGAAATTCTTGTTATCGATGTAATAGGTTCCCGGAGCTAGGTTGACGATGTCGGAATGATCGAAATTCCAATCTTCGGTGTAATGGCCTGGGGGCAAATTGTACACTTCTGTTCCGCCGCCCATGTTGGTCATGTGAAGGCTCAACTTGCGATTCGTGCCTGGAGCGGGAATCGGAAGACCCTGGTAGGGATCTGGAGTCGGTGGGACCTGGGTCCGCAATTGCCCGTGAATACTGCCTTGGACCTTTTTGTAGTCTCCCTTTTC
>DASXLL010000082.1:0-2346 GCA_036496265.1 Pirellulaceae bacterium
AGCGGTTCTTACTCTGGCTCTCGACGCTTGACCCTTGGCCGTCACCTGCCCCCGCCGCCAGCGCCGCCACCGCCGCATCGTCCAGGCCGATGAGGTTGTGACCGTTCCAGACGCTCCGGCCCGATCGGTCAAACAGGATCAGCGTCGGGAATGCATGGACGCCCAGCATCTCTAGCGGAATGTCGGCACCGTAGCCAATCGGCCAATCCAGGCCCGGCACGGTCGCAATGTACGATTTCACGTCGGCCACCTCCGCACCTGACTCCGGCGTCAGCCCCACCAGCACCAGCCCTTGGTCGCGAAATTGCTTGTAGAAATTGACGACGTGCGGCATCTCCTCGCGGCACGGCCCGCACCAACTGGCCCAGCACTCGACGAGAACCACATGGCCGCGCAGGTGGTCGGCCTTCGGCGGGCCGTCCGCATTGAACCAGCCCGCGGCGGCCAGCATCGGTAACGGCTGAGCCAGAAGCTGGCGCTCGGGTTCGGCCCGCGGCCTCGTCAGCCGCATCAAGATGAGTGCCGCCAACGCCAGCGCAATGAGAATCCACGCCGCGCTCCACGACCCAGAGACGAGTCGCTCGTCCGAACTCGAATTGCTGGTCGTTGGGCGTTGGTCGTTGGGCATGAGGCGTTAGACGTCAGGCGCTAGGCAATATGCATCGTCATTCGATTCGCCAATTGTTTCCGACTCTCGATTCTCCGCCCTCGACTATTCTATCCGACGGCGGACCTTGATCGCCCGATCGTCGTTCAAGTCCTCTCCCGGTTTGAATCCGACCGGGATGGTGCGGTCGATGATGTAAAAGCCGCGTTGCCGCTTGGTGTTGCCGGTGTCGCTGCCGACCTCCTGGGCGAGCGCGTAACCCTCGGGATAGACGCGGTCGTAGAGTGCGCGGGCGGCGACGGACTGTGCATCGGGCGTCGGGTTCGCGGCCGTGCCGGCACCGGAACCGCCGAATCGCTGCTGCACATTATTCGTGTTTGCGTTCCAATCGGGGGCGGGCTCGACCTCAAAATAGCCAACCGTGACCCAGACGGCAAACACGCCCGAGTGCTCGGACACCAGATTCCCGAGCCGCGTCATCGGCTGGTACATCATGTAGGGATTGCGCGTGGTGTCGATCGACGGATCATTGCGCAGCTCGCTGAAGAGCGGCAGCGTGTCGCGATGTTCCGGTGTCCCATCGGCCGTCGGCGTGAAGTCCGTTTCAGGAACGCCCCCATTCGAGGCGCGGACCGACAAACGATCTGGTCCAAATCCCGCGAATCGTGCGTCGCTGAGCTTGTTGCCCCAAGAGGCGTTCGGTGTTTTTGCAGGCTTGCCGCGGACATACGGGCTAACTCGCAGCATCGACCCATCAACACCATACTGGATCATCTGCGTGAGCGGCACCAGGTCGCCAGCATCGGCCGAACGAAATGGATTAGAAAAGAAAGATGGGAAATTTACATTCAATCCAAACGCGAACGAGTCAGGCGTCAAGTTTGCTGGCGGCGATAACGGATTAATCGGCTTGAAACTTGCGTCCAGTTGATCGACGGTATTGTTGGCTGCATCAAGTTGCATATAACCTCGGCGGCTCAGCTGCACGCCCAACCAAGCTGGGCCGGAATGACCAAATTGTAGCAAATTGTTCGAAGCATCCCGCAAATCTCCGTCATGTACGCGATGCATTATGCCATCGTAAACCTCGGACCAAATCTGTGGCGGGTTTGTGCCAATGGGCGCAATGCGGCGGCCGAGAACGGTATTGAGATTCACGCGGCCGGGATCGCGCTCGCGCGAGACCTTGTTGAATGGTGGCTGCAAATAAAAACGCGGGTCGTCGGGACTGGTGATTGGATTGGCCGACGAATTCACGAACACATCCGGACTCAGTAGCTCGTCGGTGCCGACAAACCGCGAGGGAACCTGGACGTAGTCCAAGATGCGATTGAAATTCGGGCCGGGTGGCTGCTGGTTCGGTTGAAGCAATGTTCCTGTCGTCGGATCAATGCGTTGCGACGCGACCGCAAAGAAATCCAACAAATGGCCAAACGGGAAGCTTGCTTTGTAGCGCTGCAACGTTCCGATCGAGTTGCTTCCCGCCACCGGGAAGCTGTCCTGTCCGTCGTTAGCATACGGGTTCGTCGCAGGTAGAGTGTTCGCCCGCGCCGGTTCCGCCGGATTGATCACAGAGTAATACCCGGACCGTAACATCTGGCTGCTGGAGGCGGCAGGCACCTGCATGATTTCTTCGGCGCTGACGTACGGCCGATCATTCCAGGCAAGCCAAGGAAACGTTGAATTGCCGGTTATATCAGCGGGGGAAGTCAGAATCTTGACCTTTGGCGTTCCATAAG
>DASXLL010000083.1:0-5268 GCA_036496265.1 Pirellulaceae bacterium
AATCACGTCCCGAGGGTGCGACGCAGTTCGAGCCGGTGCGAAAACGCTGGGTGATCGAACGCACTAATGCGTGGACCGTCCGCTGCCGTCGCAACGCCAAAGACTATGAGCGGCGAGTAGAATCGAGCGAGGCCATGATCCCATTAAGCAGCATTCACGTGATGCTCCGTCGCCTCGCTCCCATGTCCCGCCCGCCGTTCCACTACCGCACCGCCGCATAAACTACAGAAAACACGAGGATCCTTTTCGGATAGGCTCTTAGTACTCAAAACGCTTGCTTTTTGCTAGGAACCGTACGGAAGGCATCCTGTTTAATGTGGTGTTGAGAAGGCCCCTCGATCACCTTCTCGCGGCGCGTCATTCAAATTACGCTGAAGTGATCCGCCCGCCTCACCGCGCCCGCTTCGTTCACTCTCCGTGGCCCTCGCCCTTCGTTCTATTTGCCCAATGCTTGCCCATTTCCCCGCCCGTAATGCGCGCCTGGTCCTGCTGTTGTCGCTCCTCGTCTGTAAACAGGCGCTCGCCGTGCCCGGCGATTCGCCGCCGCTTCCGCCCGAGGAGCCAAAAATCGCCGAGGCGTCCGACGAAGGGCAGCAAGCGCTGGCTGGTTTTCGTATTCCTCGAGGATTGAAAGGCCAATTGTGGGCCGCGGAGCCCATGCTGGCCAATCCCGTCGCCTTTTGCGTTGACAGTCGCGGTCGGATTTTTGTCTGCGAGACGTTTCGGCAAAAGCGCGGTATCGAAGACAATCGCGATCACGCGCATTGGCTCGATGACGACCTCGCCGCGCAATCGGTTGCCGATCGCCTGGCCTATATCAAGAAGCACCTGGGCGAGAAGGCTAACAATTATACGAAGTACGACGATCGCGTCCGGCTGCTGGAGGATACCGACGGCGCGGGCCGGGCCAATAAATCCACCGTGTTCGCCGACCACTTCAATGGCATTCTCGACGGCACGGCCGCCGGCGTATTGTTCGATCGCGGCAGTCTCTATCTCACGTGCATCCCAGACCTGTGGCTGCTAAAAGACACCGACGGCGACGGCCGGGCGGACCTCCGCAAATCACTTTCCAGCGGCTACGGCGTCCGCTTCGCTTTTCGCGGCCACGACATGCACGGCTTGGTCATTGGCCCCGATGGCCGACTTTATTTCAGCATTGGCGATCGTGGTCTCAACGTCGAGCACGATGGTCGCCGCCTGATTAATGCGGAATCCGGCTCGGTGTTGCGTTGCGACCTGGATGGTTCCAATCTGGAGCTGTTTGCAACGGGGCTGCGCAATCCGCAGGAACTGGCCTTCGACGACTTCGGCAATTTGTTCGCGGGCGACAACAACAGCGACAGCGGCGATCAGGCCCGCTGGGTCCATCTCGTCGAAGGTGGTGATTCCGGTTGGCGCATGGCTTATCAGTATTTTTCCGACCGCGGGCCATTCAATCGCGAGAAGCTCTGGCATCCGCAGCACGAGGGGCAACCTGCTTACATCGTGCCTCCCGTCGCGAACATTGCCAGCGGCCCTTCCGGCTTGGCGTACTATCCGGGCACCGGATTGCCCGAACATTTTCAAGGGCGATTTTTGCTCTGCGATTTTCGCGGCGGCCCGGCCAATAGCGGCGTTCGCAGCTTTCGCGTGAAACCGAAAGGCGCCTCCTTCGAGCTTGTCGATGCCCAGGAGGAAATTTGGAGTGTCCTGGCAACCGATGTCGATTTCGGTCCCGACGGCGCGATCTATCTGACCGACTGGGTCAACGGCTGGAACGGCGAGGGCAAAGGACGCATTTACAAGTTCAGCTCGCCCGAATTGGCTCAGAGCGCCGCCGTGCAGGAAGTGAAGCAGCTTTTGGCCGACGGTTTTGCTCATCGATCGACTACCGATTTGATTAAGTTGCTCTCCCACGCCGATCGCCGCGTGCGGCAGGAATCGCAGTTTGCTCTCGTTGATAAACGGGCAACCAGCGAGCTTGCTGCGATCGCGAAAGCGAGCGCGAGCCAACTAGCGCGCATGCATGCAATCTGGGCCTTGGGCCAACTCCATCGTCGCGGCGGCTTGGACGCGTCCAGCACATTAGTTTCGCTGCTTTTGCCATTGCTTCACGACAACGACGCCGAAATTCGAGCCCAAGCGGCCAATGTTTTGGGCGACTGCCGACAGACCGCTGCCTGGGAAAAACTCGTCTCGCAACTAACCGACGAGAGTCCTCGCGTCCGGCTTTTTGCAGCCCAGGGCCTGGGAAAATTCGGCCGCAAGGAAGCTATTGAACCGCTCATCGCTCTGCTCGCAGCGAACGATGATCGCGATGCCGTGCTGCGACACGCGGCTGTGATGGGCTTGGTGGGTTCGTCAGGCGAGGATGCGAATAAATTGCTGTCCTTCGCCAAGCATTCGTCAGCCGCGGTGCGAATGGGGATCGTGCTCGCGCTGCGGCAGTTGGCGTCTGATCACATTGGTTTGCTGCTCGACGACGTTGATCCGCGAATTGTTGTGGAAGCCGCCCGTGCCATCTATGACGCGCCCATTCCGGCGGCATTACCAAAACTCGCGAGTCTGATTAGCCGTGGTTCAGAAGACGAATCGCTAATGCGCCGCGTCCTGGCCGCTAATTTTCGCCTCGGTGCTCCAGCGAATGCCCAAGCAATCGCCGTGTACGCCGCCCAGAGCGATGCGCCAACCGCCATGCGAGTTGAGGCGCTCGACATGCTACGCGCCTGGGCTAAGCCGTCGGGACGCGATCGCGTCCTAGGAATGTGGCGGCCGATCAGCGAACGATCCGCGGAAAACGCCGCTGACGCACTGCGGAAAAATCTGGCCGGGGCACTGAATGGCCCGGAAGCGGTGCGATCGAAAGCGGGCCACGCGGCTGCCGAGCTAGGAATTAAGGAAGTGATCCCCGAGCTGCACAAAATGCTGATCGATAAATCGCAATCGGCCGCTGCCCGCGCCAATGTCCTTCCCGCCTTGTTCGCGCTGCACGACCCCGACTTGGAAGTCGTCGCCAGGCGAGCCCTCGCCGACGACGCTTCGGCCATCCGAGCCGCTGCCCGCACTCTGCTTGCGCAGCGCGGTACACCGGACGCACTCCATTTACTCGCGGATGCCGCCACCAAAGGCGACTGGATCGAGCGCCAGGCTGCGCTCGCGGCCCTGGCGACTGTAGCCGATTCCTCAGCGAACACCCTATTGGCCACAGCCCTCGATGAGCTGCTGGCCGGGAATTATCCAGCCAATGCGCGTCTCGACTTGCTTACGGCCGCCGCCCAGCGGAACGATAGTGTCCTCGACGCCAAAATTGCCCAATGGGAAGCCCGCCGCGCTGCCGACGATCCATTAGCGCCGTATGCCGAATGCCTCGAAGGAGGCGACGCCACTCGCGGCCGGCAATTGTTCTTCGAACGAGCCCAGCTCTCTTGCGTTCGTTGTCATAAGGCCGGCGAAACCGGTGGCGACGTCGGTCCCGAACTAACCAAAATCGCCGTGGACAAAAAGCGCGACTATTTGTTGGAAGCCATCGTGACTCCGAATAAGACCGTGGCCAAGAATTTCGAGACGATTGTCGTTCTCGATGCCGACGGCCAACAGCACACGGGCATCCTGCGGCAAGAAGACGATGAAAAACTCACTCTGATTACACCGGAAGCAAAGCTCGTGACGATCGCGAAGGCGAACATCGAAGCTCGCAAGGCCGGCAAAAGCTCGATGCCCGAAGATCTCGTCAAACATCTGAGCAAAGCCGAGCTCCGCGATCTGCTGGAATTTCTGGCCAGCTTGCATTAACCCTTTGCGTCTTAACCCGCTTTTTTGGCCTTATTCTTGGCGGCTTTCGCCTTTGCTTCGGGCGGCTTGCGACTCACGACGAGCAATTGCTTCCCGTCGGGTGAAGGAACGGCATACGTGTTCGCGCGCTGCGGGTCTTGGCCAGCAAGCAATTCCGGCGCGTCGTTCGTGTCAGCGGCCGCAGCATAAAGCTGCACGCGATTATTGCGGCTGGCGGTCTTTTGGCTGAATAGGACGCGTTTGGAATCGCGGGTCCAAGTAACGTTGGGCGTTACTTCTTCCTCGACTCGCGTGACAAGGCCATGTTTCGCGCCGCGGGCGTCGATGATGACCAGCTCGAACTTTTCGTTGTCGGCCCGCTGCGCCTTGACGGCGATGCGCCGGCCATCGGGCGACCAGCTAAAGTTCCAGAAGAAGTTGGAATAAGGTGATTTGCCCTCTTCGAAGAGCAGGAATCGCTCCCCTTCGACAATGTCATACACGGCAAAATTCGACTCATTGCCTTCGTACAGAGCGTAGGCAATTTGCTTCCCATCGGGCGACCAATCGGCTCCCCAGCCGTGCTCGTCGATTTGCACCAGCTCTTTATCCGGTCCTTCGCTGCTCATCACCCAGACGCCATAATTGGGATGCTGCCGCGAGAACGCGATGCGGTTGTGACGCGGCGAAAAGCTCGGCATCATGCCGTCGCTGAGCACCTTCAGGCCGGTACCGTCGGCGTTGACGATCAAGATTTTGGCGTCCGTGAATTTTTCCTCGATTCCCGGCCGCCAGGCATCAAAGGCGATCAGCTTGCCGTCCTCCGACCAGGTCGGCGAGCCTTGCATGCGGTACTCAGTTTTTTCGAGGAGCAGCTTCATCCCCGAACCATCAGGCTGGCAGACATAGATTCGCGTGTCGGCGTCTTCGCTGGCCGGGGCAGCGGGCTCTTGAGCGACCGTAGCCACAAACAGAGAAACCGGCACGACCGCCAACAAAGCCAGGACGACGATTCGCGTTAGTCTCGAGGCCGATCGTTCGCTGGATGTCTTTTGGCTCATGTCGTTCGCTCAGCAAAGCTGGTGTTTTCATTCACAACCAACATACAATAACCGACTCGACAGGGACTGATTGCTATTAAAACCGTGGGAGATGGCTTATGTCGCGATCTTCTTGCTTGTCGGTTGTGGCCCTTGCTGCGTTCCTGCTCCTCCCAACCCCGTCTACATCTGGCGACGAGCCGGCCAAACCCGAGCTTTGGCGAACGTACGATTTCCACGTGATTTCGCAGGACGGGAAGCCGGTTGCGGGTGCCGTCGTCAAACCGTGGCAAGTGGCCTATGGCCGCGGCTCGATGGGACTGGGCAAGGCCTTGGAGGCAACGTTGACGACGGATGCCGAGGGTAAGTTCGAATTGGCGATTCCGAAAGACGCGGCGTTCATTCCGACGGTCGAAACGTACGGCATTCGCAGTCTGGCGTTTCATATTGATCACCCCAATCATCCGACCTGGAG
>DASXLL010000084.1:0-2261 GCA_036496265.1 Pirellulaceae bacterium
GATGGGCAGCGTCAGCCCCATGAAAAACCGGCCGAATGTAAAAATCCAAACGCCCGCCTTGATTCCGTACAAACGTCCCATAAACCGGCCAATTCCAGTGGCCGCGATCGTCGGCCATTCAATCGTCACGGTCACTTCCTGTAACTGGCTCGGGGAAACGCCGGCAATAGCTTGTTTCATATTTCCAGATCGATCTTGAATGTGTGGCAACGTAGTCAAGCCAAAAGTTAACAGACCCGCTTTCGGATTGCCAGGGTGGACTGCGAAAACGATATTTGAAATTCCTTGATCTTCGATCGCACCCCTTATGTAAATTAAACTGATGAATTTTTCCACTGACATCCTCGTTGTCGGCGCCGGCCCTGTGGGGCTGATGATGGCTGCCGAGCTTCATCGGCATGGCGTCCGCTGTCGGCTTGTCGAACGGCTCTCCGAGCGCGCCCCTTATTGCAAAGCCCTCGGCGTTATGCCCCGCACGCTGGAAATGTGGGACGACTTGGGAATTGTTGGGCAAGTGCTTTCCGCCGGACTAGGTCTGAAGGGGGCTGTCAACGTCGTCGCCGGCGATGTCAACCGACAGGAAAAAGTCGGCACGGCATTGTCCGACGGCGCCTATGGTTTCCTGATCTTGGCTCAATACGATGCCGAGCGAATCCTTACCGATCATTTGATATCTCTTGGCGGCCGCATCGAGCGATCTGCCGAATTGGTCGGATTGGAACAAACCGATCGCGCCGTCCGCGCCACGCTAAAGCACGCCGATGGCAACTCCGAAATGATTGATTGCAAGTATGCCATTGGTTGCGATGGCGGCCGCAGTGCTGTTCGCCACGCTATGAACATCCCATTCGAAGGCGAACATTACGAGCAGACATTTTTCCTCGTCGATGTCGAAATCGACGGCGACTTCGAGCGCGGCTACGCCTACCGTATGGCCCGCATCGAACAAGGTAAGCCGGTCGGCGGCGGCGCGTGCATTCCGGTGCCCGGCAATCCGCGCCGCTACCGTTTCAGCACGGTGGCGCCGGACGCCATGGTTCCGGCGCAAATCACTTCGGCGGGCCAGGCTGCACAAGGAATCGCCGACGTCGGCCCCACGCTCGAACAAGCACAGGAACTTTTGGATTGGTTTTTTCCCGCCGGCGCAAAGGCCAGCAACTTGCGCTGGTCCGCCTTTTACCGCATCAGCCACCGCCTGGCCGCCCAGTATCGAGTTGGCCGTGTTTTTATCGCCGGCGACGCCGCCCATTTGCATCCGCCCATTGGCGGCCAGGGCATGAATACCGGCTTGCAGGACGTCTACAACCTCGCTTGGAAAATGGCCCTCGACGTCCAAGGTTTGGCGGCGCCGGCTTTGATCGATAGCTATCAGGAGGAACGGCGACCCATCGGCCAGCAGATTGTCGAGCGAACCACCAAACGCATGAACAAAATGTTCGAAGGAAAAGCCGACGAACGAGAGCCGATTCGCGAAGATTCGCAGCTTTTCTTAAACTACCGCGATTCCGCGTTAGTAGCCAATGATTTAATTGGCGCACCCGAAAACGCTGATGGACCTTTGGCCGGCGACCGCGCTCCCGACGTGCAAGGACTCCAGCGCGCTTTCACCCGCCACGATTCGCGTCTGTTCGATCTGCTTCGCGGCCCGCGACACACGCTGCTGCTGTACACCAGCAGCGCCAATCCAGCCGCCGAGTGCCAACAATTTGCGCAATTGGCAGGCGCACTGTTCGAGCGCTACGCCGGCCGAATCCAAACCTACACGCTCATTCATTCCGACTGTGATGTACCTGAGATGGAAGGCCTGCCCATCGTGTTCGATCGCCGCAACGAATTCGGCCATAGGTACTGCCCCCAATCCGGCGCCGGCTTTCTCATCCGCCCCGACGGCTACATCGGCTACCGCGCTGACAAGATTAACTTGGATCGGCTGAACAGTTTCCTGATGCGCATATTTCGCAACGAAGCGGCGAAATGAAAAGGCCCGACGATCACAATCAGGCAAAAAACAGCATTGAGAAGCGAAAGGTTCTACCGTCGCGCGAACCGGGCGTCTTCGAGTCCTAGTCGCTTCATCTTCTTATAAAGCGTCGTGCGGTTGATGCCCAGCTCTTCAGCCGATGCTTGTCGATTCCAGCTATTTCGCTCCAGCACTTCTAAAATGATTTGTTTTTCTGGAGCGGCCATCGCCTGTTTCAGGCTGTGGCCTGGCTCAGGATGCGCTGAAAGCGGGGCCTCGGCGGCCAATTGCGGCGGTAGGT
>DASXLL010000085.1:0-6504 GCA_036496265.1 Pirellulaceae bacterium
AACCTAAGCCACAGGGAAGAATCTATGCGGGCGACGTCGCATTCAAGCTGCGCCAGGAAAGTCCCAGCTTGGTGGGCATTGATGTTGCCTACGTCTCCGCCGAACTACGAAGTAAAACGCCAAAGGGAAGCAAGACTGTCGAGGGCATTCCCGTGTTGGCGATCGAAATCCTATCGCCTTCCGATGTCCATTCCAATGTCGCTGAAAAGGTTTACGAATTCATAGATGTAGGTGTGAAGGCGGTTTGGATTCTCGATCCCGACTTCGAGACCGTAGCAGTCCATTGCCAAGGTACCGAGCCAGTTTCATTTAACCGGCAACAGGAACTCGACGCAGAGCCATACCTTCCCGGCTTCCGAGTCCGCGTCGCAGAGCTTTTTGAGTAGCTCGATTGCAGACTACTCCGCCGAAGACCGATGTCCACTCGGGCTGCCGGCGATGGGTTCGCCCATTGGCATGGGGCGCGCCGCGGTCAGAAATCCGAGGCGAAACAGCTCGGCTTTGAGCGCGCGGAAGTCATCGAAGCTGTCGGGATAGACCCAGACCGTCACCGTTGTGTTTTGCGGCCGGCAGGCGGCGATGCGGCCGCGAAATTCGGAGGCCGGTCCGAGCGCCTGAGCCATCGGCTGACCCAAATTCGGTTCGATATCGACGAGATAGATTAGCTCCAACTCTCCACCGCTGTGTCGCACAGGACCAGACCGAGTTTCTACTTCGCCTTCCGTCCGCCGGATAATATACCGAGCGCCGAAACCGGCGACTTCCGGCAGCGAGAACTCGGCTCGCGGCGCATCCTTCAGCCTGGAGAGGTGTCGTGGCGCATCAGCATTCAACGCAGATTTCATTTCATTAAACGGCACATACGCGAGGCGATGATTGAGCAAGCGAAAGTGAATTTCAGTCCCAAAGACCGTGCGAGCCATCGGCGTCGGCAAATGCTCCAGCACGTGCGGCTTCGGCTTCGTGAACGAGACGGGCGTCGTCTGCAAGCTCGCCAATTCGACTTTCGATTTGACCAACTCTTGTTCCAGGTCGTAGCGGGCCCGGTCGGCGGCCGAAAGCTGATCGCGATACTCGCCCAACCGCTGCTCGGCCACATCGACCAAAACTTGATATTTGTTCCGCTCCTCGTCCTGCGCCGCGGCTGCCAACTTTTCTTGATAGATCTTCAGTTCCAGCTCATGAATGCTGTACTCCAGCGACTTGGCAGTGGCCTCAGCCGATTGTGCCTCACCCTCGGCCGCCGAATTATCTACGACTGCGGCCTTGGTGCTCGCGGTCGCCGCGGCAATTACCCCGCGCCTGGCCTGCGCAGCGATGAGCATGACCAGGACCATCAAAATCCCGACGAGATTGCAAACCACGTCGAGGTACGAGGCCTGACCGCGCGATTCGACTTGGCGTTCTGTGTTTCGGCGTGCCATCGGTAGGGTGGGCTGTGCCCACCTTCTTGTTTGGTGGGCAAAGCCCACCCTACTTATCTGCGTGTCACTTCAATTCCGCTGCCATGCAGCGCAGTTTCCAAGTTCATGTACTGCCGCTCCGCGCCGGGCGCGATATCGGCTTGGAGAACGGGTTTCCAATATCCCTCAGAAACAGCCAGGCCCCAGCCTTTGACTTCGTTCTGCACCGCATCGACAAAATGCGTCACATCATCGGGCGAAAGCTCCGGCGCGATCGGCACGACTTTCGGCGCGCGACTGTCGCCGCGTTCCGGATACAAAACGACGCGATTCGGCTCGATGCTGACGCGAATCGGCCGCGTCACGCCAACATGATTGGGCTTCGCTTGCGGCAAGCCCCAGTTGTGACCGCGTTTGCCCTTCGATCGCGAGCTGCCACCTTGACCTTGGCTGCCGTTGGCGGCCGTCTGCGAGCTCTTGGTGTTGCCGAAGTTGAAGCTCGGCATGCCCATCCCGCCGCTGGAACTAGTCATCGACGAACCACCAAGCGCGGAACCGCCACCTTGCGAGCCGCCTTGCGAACCACCGCTAGACCCGGATGAGCTGCCACCCGCCGAGCCACTCGAACCGCTGAATTGATCGCTGCCGCCCGCTTGGCCACCCGATGCGCCTCCGGATTGACCGCCACCGGCGCTCGAACCGCCAGCCGCGCCGCCTTGCGATTGTCCACCCGGCGAACCGGCGAATTGACCCGTGCCACTTGGACTGTCTCCGCCTGCTCCATAACCGCCGCCGCCAGCGCCGTTCCCGCCAGGTCCGCTGCCGCTGCCACCACTCGTTCCGTCGCCGCCAGCCTGTGTGCCAGGGAAACTGTCGCTGCCGCCCGCGCCACCGCCGCCCGCACCGATCATTCCCGGAGCACTCTGATTCGACGCGCCAAAACGTTGATCGCCGCCGGCGTTATTCGTATTCCAAGCGGCTGCCACCGAGGGAATTCCGCTGCCGCCCGAGCCGCTGCCGCCCGAACCATTCGCGCCGCCTCCGAAATTCCCACCGCTGCTTGCTCCATTTCCCGCCAAAGCGCCGCCAGCACTGCCATAACCGTTGCCGCCAAGACCATTTCCATTACCTCCGGGCCCATTGCCACCGGCTGCACCATTTCCGCCAGGACCATTTCCACTGGCGGCGCCATTTCCGCCAACTCCTCCGGGTCCACCGGCGCCACCATAACCATTCGCTCCTCCACCGCCGGCGTACGCGCCCCCGGCTCCATGGCCATTTCCACCAGCGCCATTTCCACCAGCGCCATTTCCACCGGTGCTATTTCCATTGCCACCCGTGCCGTTTCCGCCCGGCGCACCATAGCCACCCGGTCCGCCGCCACCGCCGACGAACGCGCCCGCCGCACCGTATCCAATTCCGCCGCCATTCCCATTACCGCCATTCCCATTACCGCCGTTTCCATTGCCGCCGTTCGAATTGCCTCCACCGTTGCCATTCCCGCCGTAGCCATTCCCGCCGTAGCCATTTCCTCCACCGTAGCCCGTTTGACTTGTGCCTCCCGGGCCGCTGCTGTTTCCGCCGGCTCCGCCACCAGGCCCAGTTCCCAGTCCACTGCCGAGCCCATTGCCATATCCACCGCGGGCCATTCCGCCGCCACCCGGCTGACCGGTCCGACCCGTACCGTTGCCGCCCGATCCTGTGCCGTTGCCCACTCCGCCACTGCCGGTGCCACTGCTATTGCCAACACCACTCGCACCGATTCCGCTGCCGCTGCCCGGACCGCTTCCAATACCGCCCACGCCGCTGCCGCCCGATCGCGAACCGTTCACGTTGATCGTCGGCTCCGGTGCAAACGACTTCAGCGGTTCTTCACCTTGAAAGCGCTTCGGCATCATGGCGATCATCGCCGCCTGCCTTTGCCGCGCCACGTTGACCGTCTTATTGAGCGTCGCATTCAGCGTCGGATCGGGCGGACCAAAATCAATATTTTTGTCGTCACTGATCAGCTCATAGCCCCATTCATCGTCCCACGCGCTAATTGCTGCTTTCGCCGCACCGAAAGCAATCACGCCGCTCGGCCGCACCACGATCAGCGGATACGGCTGACCCGCTTTCGTCCCCGCTGTCCGCTCGATGTAGTCGCGAATTGCTCGCAGCGCGCTATCGAGCGGATTTCCGGGCCCCAGCGGACCGCTGAAATCTTCCGTTGTCAGCCGCAGGCCCTCCGGCTGAATGATAACGCCGAATTCCGTGCATTCGACGTAAATCGGCCGCCGCCGCGTGCCGCTCTTGCCGTCGTAGGGAATCAGGGCGTACCACTCCTGCCCGTCGGGCGAGTTCTTCTTGGCTTTTTCCAACTCATCTTTCTTCTTCTCGATCTCAGCTTTCAACTTCGCCGCTTCGGCTTTCGCTGTGGCCATATCCCCATCACGCAGCTTTTTGCCTTCGTCGATCGCTTTGGCCTGCTCCAGCAATTCCCTGGCCTTCGACTCCAGACGCTGAGTGTGTTCTTCAAGATGCGCGACTCGCGACCGCGCCTGAGCCAGCTCGTCTGTCTTTTCCGCCCGACTTTTTTCCAGCATCTCGCGCTGCCACTGCGCGTCGTCGATTCGCTCGCGAATTCGCCGTTGCTCGTCGCCGCTGCTGCCACCACCGGCTTGCGCAGCCGCAAGACCGTTCGCGTCCACACGCGCCCGCTGAACGACGACCACCAGCAACACGATCAGCGCCCCCATCATGCACATCAGCACGGCGAGAAAAGGAAATAGCGCGGCGCCGAATTGTCGCCCCTTCGCCTTCCGGCTCATGCAGCGCGACCTCGCACTGGAGCGATTTTCAGCAAGGCGGGGGACGATTCGATCGGCTGATCGAGCGAACCCCGCTCATCGCGTTTTTCCATGGGAGCTTCCTTTCTCAGTCGCACATCAGCGGCGGCAGCGCCTGCACAATCGGCGGCAATCGGCAGAGTTTCCCTTGCCGGTAAAATCGTCCTGTTTGCCGCAGCTTAATGAGGCTTTTGAGTTATTTCACCGCCGCGTTCACGCTAGCAGTGCGCGCACCGGCAGCCGGTATTATGCGAGCAATACCCGACGCCTCGACTTGGCCCAAGAGCAGTAGGTCCCGCCGGCCCGGCGGGACCTAGAATCTAGGAAAAACTTGCCATCCGGCGAGTTCCGCCCGGCGGTCGGAACCTACAGGCGGAACAATCGGCAAAGATTGCCAAAGTCGGCAGCGATGGTGGGCCGATGTTGTTTGTGTCGCCGCGATATTGAGGACGAACGCAAAAACGACTTCAGCGGCACATTCCCGGGGGGGACGATTGTCCGGGCCAACCATCTGGTTCGCCCGGACTTTCTCATTTCTTGGCAGAGATTTTACGCGTTGACGAACGCGGACGCGCTGTAGGGAACGCCCTCCGTGGCGTTCCTCTTAGCCGCCGCGTCTACGCGGCGACCATTGTCTATTGCTTACGGCGGTCGGCTCTAGAACCCCAAGAACAGCCCAAAGTGCGGCTGCCGGTAAGCACGATACGGCTGCCAGCCGCCCATGTAGCCAGGGCTATATGGCGGGAATGGCGCCCGATAGTTGTTGTACGGGCCGTATCCCGTGTAAGCGCCGTAGCCATAGCTATATCGCGGCGGATAATGCGGTCCATGAGCCTGCGCGGTGTTAGTGAATAAGCCGCCGCACAGCAGACTGGCAACGATCGCAAGCGAGAGCACGAACTTTTTCATGACAGGGTCCTTTCCTAACAAACATCCGGGGTTGAATTGTTCCGCTGCCCTTTCTGTTCGCTAGCTAATGAATTGCACGGGCCGTGCCTCAGCCAGTCGAGTCTGCTCCAAAACAATTCCCGGCGTTCGACTTAGATGTATCTCGTCTAAAATCGCGGTCGCCACTAAGGAGGCCAAAACCGTACTCATTTCGACGACGAGCGGCTTTCAATTCGATTTACGGTTCGGCTACTCATTCGCCGTGCGACTCGGAATAGCCCCTACAACTGTCATCGGTGTCTTCCCGATGCCGCGCTTGGCCGATGCGGCGTTTGCACAAAAAAACCAACGACTGCATGCTTCATGATGCATGCATTGCCGTTGGTTTAAGGCTGGTGCTCGAATTGTCTTACTGAGTGCTATCAGTCAACCCTGCGCTTAATAAACATAGACGCCACCGCGGAAACCGTTATAGCCATAGCCCGGATAGCCGTAGTTGCCGTAGTTATAGTAGCCCGGGTACCCGCCGTAGTTGTAGCCGCCGTAATAGCCCGGATAGCTGTAGCCGCGGTAATACGTGTTATAGCGCGGATACGAGTAGCCGTAGTTGTTGTAATAGCCGCCGTAGTACGGCCGGTAGTAACCACCGCCGTAGCCGCCGTAACCGCCACGGTAGCCATAGTAGCCGCCCCGGCCAAACGGCCGGGCGTCGGCAATCGTCGGTGTCGCCAAACTGCCCACCAGCATCGCTGCGAACACCGCGACCGTCAAAATAATGCGTTTCATTTTCTTACCCTCGCAAAAATACCAAACCCGCGCCGGCTTTCTTGCCGGCCCAATTGCAATTATTCGCAAGCGGTGGGCCGAAGTAGCCGTGATGGCTTAAATCCGCGTTAGGTCAAGGGTTGTGGCGGATAGGAGCTGATGAATTCCAACGTTTGACATGATTCCAACCCTGCCAACTTGTTAAATCACCAGACAATAAGGCGGCGGCAGCCTGTCAGGCGGCTAATTCATTTCCGTCGCTTCTTCCCAGTGTTCATAGAGCGCCGGGAGGGCAGCCTGATGGCCGTCGAGTTCAACTTTGAGCCCTTTCACTTTCGCACCGTCGCGGAGGACTTCGTCGCTGGCGAATAGTTGGTGCAACTCTTCGATCCGCGATTCGCGCTCGGCGATCTCTTGCTCGATTTCGGCTGCTTTGCGGTAGGCAAATTTTCGCTTGCGGCGGTCCTTGATCGGGCGTGAGTCGGCCGGCAGGGCACCGGGAGCAGGTTTGCTCCCGGCTGTCGAAATAGAAGCACGAGCGTCGCGGGCGAGCCCTTGTTTGAGGAAATGCTGGTAGGTGTCGTAGTTGCCGTCGATCACGCGGAAGCGGCCCGGTTCGA
>DASXLL010000086.1:0-15242 GCA_036496265.1 Pirellulaceae bacterium
CCGTCCGATTGCTCGACGCAGACGACCGCGGCCGCAGTTGCTCGCTCGACTCCGCCCAGCAGCAGATTCACCAGCCGCTGAAACAGCTCCTGATTATTCCCCGAGCGATGGATGATATCCGGCAGCCGGCTGAGGGCCTGAATTCGCTTGTCGGGCTCGCGAAACGGCCGCTGGTGCAGTTCCTTGGTAACGAAAGTTCGCTCATCGGTCGGGCCAGGGAGGTCAATCGACCCGCTGCTCTGAGGATCGATCAGCAAGAACGTCGTTTTCCCGATGACAAACTGCTCGCCGGGCTTGAGTCGGAATTGTTCTGCGGGCTGGCCATAAAAGAAAACTGGATTTGTTGCGTCCGGCAGCATTTGGACGACGAGCTCGGCGCCGTCGCAAGCGATTTCCACGTGCCGGCGCGAGATATGGCTGTCCCAGGGGGTGGACCAGCGGCCGGATTGCCGGCCAATGGAAACGCGATCGCCGGCTTGCAAATGGCGTCGCCAGCGGTCGTCGGGCTGCGGTCCTTGCGCGATGAGATCAGGCACAAGCGGATTATCCAACGCTAGCGAATTCGCCGCAAGCGAAGCAGGATTTGGCATTTGCGGCGAGTTGGGCGCCAGCCGCAATCAATTGTCAGCACGCGATGTGCCGATGTTGGAATGGGCAGAGTTTACCGATTGCGCGTTTTTTTCTGCTAGCTGCCGATCGCAGGCGAGGGAAAGTGATGAATGTCATTCAGGACGAAGTCGATGCAGTTAACGGGACCAAAACGCCACCCGCGCGGCGCACGCGAATCGACGCGCCGCATGAGCCAGCGCGGAACGCCGTGGCCGACACGATGGCAGCAGCAAACGGAACGCCTGCTCGTCCTGTCGCAATCGATTTTCAGGGCGCCGAAACAGCCCTCTTAGAAGTGGAAGAGCCGACGGCCGAAATGGTTGCCGCGGTGATGGGCGAAAACATTGAGCTCCGCCGCGAGCAATTGCAATTGCAGGTCGCCCAACTTGCCGCTCATTTGCGGCAGCGATTGCGGGAGGTCGATCGCCGCGAGGCGGCCGTCAACGCCCGGCTGGCGCAGCTCGAATGCGACCTGCGGACGAACAAACTGTGGCTCGGCGAGCGCGAGCTCGCGTTTCAGGAGCGCGAAAACGAGCTGCAGCGGCAAATCGAGGAGCTGCAAGAGAAAGCCGACGTATGTCGAGTCGAAGAAGAAAAAGTAACTCACGACGCGGAGTCTGCTGAAGCCGTAGCCGCCGAATTGGCCGAGCGGGAGCGCCAAATCGAGCTCCGCGAGGATGACGTTCGCGAGCGGCGGTTCGACGTGGATCGGCAGGGAGCGGCTTTGTGTCATTCCCAGCAGGTGTGGCAGCATGAGCGGGAAAAAGAAGAGGCGAACCTCGCCGCCGAGCGCGCCCGATTCGAGCATGACGCCGCCCAGTGGCAGCAGCAGTTCGAGCGCGAAATGGTGGAGAAGCGACAGCAACTTGTGGACGAGTTGGCGGGCCAGCGCGATGAATTGGCTTTTCAGCGAAACGACTTAACCGCCCAACAGGACGGATTCGAACGCCAGATTGCCGACCAGCAAGCTCAGCTCGCTCAGGAAACAGCTCACACACGCGAACAATTGCAAAGCAAAGTAGCGGCGGCCAAGCAAGAGCTGGAAAAAGAATGCAACGAGCGTCGAGAGCTGCTGGAGCACGATTTCGAGCAGCGAATTACACAGCGCGAAGGGCAAATTGAGGCAGCCGAGGCGATGCTGAACGAACAGTCTGCCGCGATCGAGCGCGACCGGGCCGCCCTCTACGTCGAGCGGCGTGACTGGGATGAGCAAAACAAGCGGCAGCGGCAGGCCATCGATGAATTGCGACAAGCTACGGAAGGCGAATTGGCCGATCGGCAAACGCGGCTCGAAGCCCGCCAAGAATGGATCGAGCGCCAGAAATCCGGCCTGGAGCAAGTCCGCGATGAAACCCTCAAGTTGCATCGGCAGTCGCTCGAAATGCGGCTTGTGACTGAGCAAGTCTGGTCGCAGATCACTGCTACGCGGTCGCCCGCCGAATTAACACAATCGATCGCCTCCGCGCGGCTGCAACTATCCGAACAATATCGCATGGAAGAGCAACAGCTCGTGGCGAGGCGCGACGAACTTCTTGAATTGACCGAAAAAATCGCTCACCAGCATCGCGAGCTGGTGCAGCTTCGCGACGGCGTTCGCGATTGGGGCCTGGCGAGGCAAAAAGAAATCGAACGGCAAGCCGGCGCGCTGGCCGAGCGGGAATCGGCTCTCGACGCCCAGCATGAAAAGCTTCGCGACCGCGAAAACGAGTGGAACACTCAGCGGCGGGAATACGACCGGCAGATTCGAGAATTCAACGCCCGGCTGCGAAGTATGCCTCAGGCGGCTTGACGCGACTGCGCCCCAAAATGGGAATGAGCCCCGTTGGCCTCACCTGACGTACCGGCTCGAACGGTTGTAGCGAGCGATTGGAATATGCGGGCGGTCCCCCACGCGTCAGGACAAATTCCCGGTCGCGCCGCAGAGCGAATCTCGTTAGCGTAGCTCACCAGCAAGCTAAATTTTCGAGTCAGCGCGACAGATTGCCGTGGATATGCCTGCGCCAAAATAGCGATGATCAGCGAACTCCCACAAATTGATGGACTGCTGCCAATTGCGACGGCGACCGTCTGCCGCGATACGCTTTTGGATTTCGACCTATTCATCCGGTGGCCCGGGCGTGCAAAAGTAGAGCTGTACCGCAGCGCCAGCTATCCGATTGATCCCCACGACATTGAAAAGCTGCGCGGCGATG
Organism: Pirellulaceae bacterium; assembly: GCA_036496265.1. Taxonomy (GTDB): domain Bacteria; phylum Planctomycetota; class Planctomycetia; order Pirellulales; family Pirellulaceae; genus CAYLLN01. The sequence goes on from DASXLL010000086.1 coordinate 2,802, forward strand.
GCGTGGATCGACTGTACATCGCCTGCGAGAAGGCCGAGGCATATCGGCGGTACCTGTTCACGCATGTGCTCGGCGACCCGGCGGTCTCGCCCACGGTGCGAGTCGAGGCGGTGCGCGAGGCGACGCGGGCGGCTTTCGAGGAGGCGCTGGTTGCCAGCGATCATGACGCGCTCGTTGCCGCGGCAACCGGCTTCGGCGGCCAGATGGCGCGAGTGATTACCAGTGGAGCTATTCCGTTTCGCGAGCTGTTCACGACGCTCGCGCACGATTATTACACGTTCACGCATGTCTGCAACGTGAGCGTCTATTGCCTGTTGATTGCCGGGCAAGCGGGCATTTCCGATCAGGAAGAACTGGCTCAAATCGCCGGTGGAGCGCTGCTCCACGACATTGGCAAGCGACATATTCCGGCCAGCGTTTTGAATAAAGCCAGCCGGCTGACCGAGGACGAATGGGAGCTCATCCGCGAGCATCCAGTCAGCGGCTTTAGGGAGCTGGCCGAGCGAAGCGACCTTTCGTGGGGCCAGCTCATGATGGTTTATCAACACCATGAGAAGCTCGACGGGTCAGGATATCCTGCCGGAATTTGCGACGAAGAAATTCATCCGTGGGCCCGGATTTGTGCGGTGGCCGATGTGTTCGACGCTCTGACTTGCCAGCGGCCGTACCGCAAAGCCGTGGCCAAGGCCGACGTGTGCGACCACTTGTCGCGACACGCGGGCGAATGGTTCGACGCAGAAATCACCACGAAGTGGGCGCATCACGTTCTTAATACGCCATGAGCCAAGCCATCGAAAACCCGCCTGCCGACGTTCGGCTCATCGAGTCCGATCAGGAATTCTTTTCCAAAAGCGGTCCGCTGCCGCTGCACTGGAACGACGTTCGCCAGTTTCCCCGATTTTATTTGCGCTCGCGGACCGAAGCCGTGGTTTTTCCCTTCCAAAGCCAGCCAACTGCAACGCCCAAGGCCTGCCGAGTGGCTACTAGCGATGTTTCTCGCGGCGGAATGAATCTGATGACGGGAGAGCAGGTTTTTCCCGGTCAGCGGATCGACGTCAGGCTTGCCAGCGGGGACACACGGACACTAAAGGTCGTCTGGTGCCGGCGAGTTGGCCAGGGATGTTATTCGGCCGGCACGCATTTTGTGAGCTAGGCAATGCGGCTGGTCAGGCCGCCGTCGATAACGATTGTTTCGCCGGTCATGTAATCGTTGGTGACCAGCAGGGCGACGACATCGGCGACTTGCTCCGGAGTGCCCTCGCGGTGCAGCGGAATGCGGTGCTTGAGGTTCAGCTCTTTGCGCTCGGGCGTCATATCATCATGAAATCGCGTGCGGATAACACCGGGGGCGACGCAATTGACGCGGATGTTGTCGTCGGCCAGGTCGCGAGCCAGTGAGCGCGTGAATTGGGGAATGGCGCCCTTCGCGGTGGCGTAGGCGATCGCGCCGGGGACGCCGAGAACGCCCGCGGTGGACGAGACTGTGATGATGCAGCCTTCCTTATTCTTCCGCAGGTGCGGCAGCGCGGCGCGAGCGAGATAGAAGTTCGCGTTCACGTGCAGGTCCATCGTCTGCCGCCATTGCTCGGGCGTCACATCGTCGATTTTGCCGGGCGAGGGGCCGCCGGCATTGTGAACGAGAACATCGAGTCGGCCGAGCTCCGCAGCGGTGCGCTCCACGGCTTTGGCGCAGTCTTCGGCGCGGGTGAAATCGGCTTCGATTAATTGGCAACGGCGCCCGTATGCCGTGATTTTTCCTTTTACTTCCTCAGCCGGCTTGCCAAGATTGCGGGCGGCAATAGCAACGTCGCTACCACGGCGAGCCAACTCCATAGCGATCGCCGCGCCCAAGCCCATCGTGCCGCCGGTGACGAGTGAGACTTTGTGATTAAGGTCCATGCGACGGATCCGGTTCAAGGTTCACGGTTAAGGGTTCCCATTCTGAATTCTGCATTCTGACTTCCTACGACTCCTGCGGCGTCTCCGGCTGTTGCATGCGGCGGGCGATGACGGCAGCGTCCAGCGGAATAATCTGGTCTTCGGCCGGTTGTTCGCCGCGAATCAGGCCGCGGTCCTCAACGGCGTGGCTGGGAAACGTGAATTTTACGACAAAAGCCCCGATTTGGATGCCTTCGTCCGAGTAAACGGGCGGCCAAAACTCATCGCCGCGGCGAGCGAGCAGGCGGGCCAGCAACCGCGTCGCCCGGCCAGAAAAGCCGCCGAGGGCCATTTCCATGCGGCCCTGCGACTCGCGATGAACATAAATCACGAACGCGGCGTCGTGCTTGCCGGGCTCCCACTCGCAGCAGCCCCACGCGCCATCGGGCTTTTCGTAATAGATGCCCGGCTTGTTGCTCGGTTGGTTGCGGGCGATTTTTAAGCCGCCAAAGCAAGAAGGAAACTGCGGGTCGTTATCGCGATAGCGAAGGAAAATTGGACAGTGCCGCTTATGGGCCGTCGGAATGCCGTCTTCGGACACAAACGGCTCACCATTAAACGACGCGGCGATCATCGTCTCGACAACCGGGTTGCTTTTGTTGCTGCCGAGGCATACGAGTGCCTTGTCGCCCGCGTGTTCCGAGAAATCCTGATAGATCGTCTTGGCCATCGCCTGACATTCGTCGAGCGACGCCTCGCCGGGACTCCAGACGAGCGATTGATGCAGATATTCGGGATGCGGCCGGGCCGGCGGTACGGCCGCATCGGAGCCGGCTTCTTCGTCTTTCTCCGTCTTGTGTTCCGCCGTGCCGCCCAGCGTCGTCGCGCCATTGAGCAACTCGCCCAGCAGCACCGAGTCCGAAGCAACGACCCACGCATCGTCGAGCGTGTCGCTGGGATTGTTCCGCCGCACGCCCAGGCACAGGTCCAATCGTCGCCGCCGCGCGATCAACTCCCAGAAATGTTCTGGTTCGACACCGAACAACCGGCCCGGCAACTCGTCGGCTTTGGCAAAGCCGCGTTCGATCAGGTAAGCACACAGCTTCGAAAGAGCATCGAGCGGGATGTATTTGACTTCGTTTTTGAGCAGCGCGGCGACCTGGTGACGATCGAGACCCGTGTATTCGCAGATCGCCTTAATCGTTCCCGGCCGCTTCCGCGGGTCCGGCATGTGACCGACAACTTCCGCCAGGCGAAAAGAATAACGCATCGTCCGCCCCTTGATTGCTGCAGAGAAAGCACATGCTGAAGCGCCGTGCGGCAGCAACAAGGGTTTGACGCTAGTGTGAAATCAAACCGCCTTGCGCCCCGGCCAGCAACAGCCGCCACGGAAAGCATAACCACCATTGTGGGGCCAAAACAAGCACCTTACGGGGTTACAACCGCTGTTAGAGGCCGCGTGGATTGCGCACGAATAAGCAACCGTGTCCAGAATTGGGAGGACGAAGCTCCCGCTGAGACCATTTCGGCGAGGAATCGAGGCTCGACAGGAGCCCCCCCCTCCCTACGACCGCTTTTCCGCGGCCGTTTTGTAATCCACAACATCCCAGGCCAGCCCGCAGAGCTGCATTAGACGGATCGTGGCATACGTCACGTCGATTTCCCACCATTTGTGCCCGTGTGGGGCCATCCGCGGATATTTGTGGTGGTTGTTGTGCCAGCCTTCGCCGTAGGTGATCAAAGCGACCCACCAGTTGTTGCGGCTGTCGTCTGTCGTTTCGTAATTTCTATAGCCCCATATGTGGCTCGCCGAGTTCACGAACCAGGTCGAGTGCAGCACGAACGCCAGGCGAACGAAAACTCCCCACACGACAAACGACGCAGCCATGTACCAGCCACCGTAGGCATAGCCGGCGGCCATTAGCACCAAGCCGAGCGCGATGTTCGACGGAAGAAAAAGGTAGCCGATCCAGCGCAGAACCGGGTCCTTGGTCAGATCAGGTACCCAGTGTTTGATGTGCTCGGCGTGGGCTTCGGGACCTTTCCAAAACATGAGCCAAAACACGTGACTCCACCATGGTCCATCGTGCGGCGAATGCGGGTCGCCTTCTTGATCGCTGTGAGCATGATGCTTGCGATGATTGGCCACCCAATCGATCGATGAACCCTCGCCCGCCAGTCCGCCAATGAACGCGAGCAGCCAGCGAACCGGCTTATAGGTCGTGAAGCTCAAATGCGTCAGGTGGCGGTGAAAGCCGAGGCAGATGCCAATGCCGCCGGTGAGCCAGTGCAGGATCAGCGTGAGCGCAACCGCTTCCCAGGAGAAGACGAACGGCGCGGCGAGACAGCCGAGGTGAACCACGCCCAGCCAAATGGCATTGGGCCAGTTGATGAGTCGCTTAACCGGTTGCGGCCGATTGCCGTGAGGCTTAAGGCTCGGCAAATGTGGCGCTGGCAGCGGCTTGCCATTCCAGTTGCCAGATTCCCCCAGCGGAGCGCGCGTCGGCCCGTGCTTCGTGCTCGTGCCACTGGGCAGCAACGTATCGGTGAATGCAATGACCCGCGCCATACCTGTTAGCTTTCCTGCTACGAGTGATTCCTCTGAGCAACGGCCTCTATGCCGCTGAACTCGGAGGAATCGTAAGCGATATCGGTGCCCAGCGAGTCTTGGGGTTGCGCGGGACTTGTAATACTTATGTAACTCCTCCGAAAACACGCCTATCAAACTCGCCTTAAATCAAATGCTGCAACGACTTACGCATTGCCAATGCCTCTGCGACAAAGTGACGCTAGATCGCCAAAAAAACGAGAACTCGATGCTTGCGGGATAAGCCGGAGGCCGCTAATTCGCCCGCTTGAGCAGTTCTTTTTCAATCGCGCGGCGAACGGCGTTTTCGTCGCCCGGCTCGTAGCCAATCCAGAGAGCACGGATCACGCCGCCGGGGCCGAGCAGTACGGTCGCAGGAAAACCAAACTCTTTGATCTTCGCGTCGCGAATCAGCGCGTTGGCCGTTTCGCCGTCTGGATCGCGATACGTCGGAAAGTCGGCCTCAAACTCCTTCAAAAACTCAGCCGTGCTCTCGGCCAGACCATGATCGTCGTGCGGGTTTTGGTTCGACGCGACCGAAAAAAATTGAAATTGTGGCTGCGAGCGAAAATGAGCCACCACTTCAACCAGATGTGGAAACTCCATCGCGCAAGGGCCACACCACGGCCCCCAGAAGTTCACGAGCGTCACTTTCTCGTCGAGGTCGGCTTCAGTCGTCGGATGTGAATCGCCCGTCAGCGGCTGCAACCGAAAGCTCGTCAATATCTGTCCCACGCTCGGATCTAGCTCACCCTTCGTTGACGGCTGCGGAGAAAAGCCAAACCAAACCACCAGCACCAACGCCAGCGCGCCGAAAATCAGGACCAGCGGCCACAGCGGCCAGCCACTGCGTTCCGGCGGCAAGTGGTGCTGATCGGCGGCGTTCGAATCAGAAAACCCCGGTTGTGACATAAGCTGATTCTAGCCGTGCTGGCTGATCACGACATCATCCGCAATAATCGTGGCAAATTGCTTCACTTCGCTTGAGCCCTCGCGTCTCAAGCCTCACGCCTCAAGCCTCAAGCCTTCGTCATGGCCAAAGCCCGCGCAATCATCGCCGATTTCCAGCACGGCTCCCTCGAAGTCGAGCAAGAAATCCTCAAGGACCTCGCGACCGTCGAAGCTCTCGACGTTCACAACGAGTCGGAACTCTGGGGCCGCATCGAAAATGCCGACTGCATCATGGTCTATCACACGCTCAAGGTCACCAAGGCCACGATCGAACGGCTGACCAACTGCAAGCTCATCGTCCGCTGCGGCGTAGGCTACGACAACGTCGATTTCGCCTTCGCCCGCACCCGCGGCATCCCTGTCGCCAACGTCCCCGACTACGGCACCGAAGAAGTCGCCGACTCCGCCATCGGCCTCATGCTCGCCCTCACCCGCGGCATCAATTTTCACAACAACTTCCTCCGCCCCGCCGACGCCGACTGGCGCTATCACCACGTCGCCCCGCTCTATCGCCTCCGCGGCCGCACCTTCGCCATCCTCGGCCTCGGCCGCATCGGCACCGCCGCCGCCAGCAGGGCCAAAGCCCTCGGCATGGACGTCGTCTTTTACGATCCTCTAAAGCCCGACGGCTACGACAAAGCCCTCGGCGTCCGCCGCGTCGAAACGCTCGACGAGCTGCTCGCCCAAGCCTTCGTCCTCAGCGTCCACTGCCCGCTCACGCCCGAAACGCACCACATCATCAACGCCGCCTCAATCGAAAAAATGCCCCGCGGCTCCTACCTGATCAACACCGCCCGCGGCAACATCGTCGATGTCACCGCCGTTCCTGACGCCATCGCCAGCGGCCGCCTCGCCGGCGCCGGCCTCGACGTCCTCCCCCAAGAACCGCCCCCCGCCGACCATCCACTCATCAAAGCCTGGCGCGACCCCCAGCATCCCGCCCACCAGCGCGTCATTTTGAACGCCCACAACGCCTTCTACAGTGTCGAAGGCCTCCGCGACATGCGCGTCAAAGGCGCCGAAGCCTGCCGCCGCGTCCTCATGGGACTACCCGTTCGCAATTTGGTCAACTAGTTCGATACCCAGCAGTTGAAGAAGCGGACGGCTAAGAAGAAGTTGCGAAGAAAGTGACGCGGAAGTAGGGTTAGGCGATGACTCTTGGCCAAGTCCTAAACGACGCGGTATCGCTTTCCGTCAATGATCGCCTGTTTTTGCCCTTTGACGAGGTGTGGACGCTATCGACTCGATGCGCCGTCGCAGCCGGTGACGAGCATGTAGCTCCGGGCCTCGAATATGCGATGCTGGTATCTCAGGTCTGCGATGCGGTCGCCAATGCCAAAGCTCAGAAGCCGGATGCCTCGCCTGATATGCTCTTAAGAGCCCTGCTTTTCTATTATGACCATGACGCCTTTATCGAATTCTGACCTGCTTTGTTAAGTGCATAGTCGCCACCATTTTTAATCAGATCGTCCGGCCCTGAATTACCGTCTCGGTTCTGGGTGCGCAAAGTCGAACATTCCGAAAAATCTTCCAAAATCTTTCTGCCCAAACCAAGAATTCGGTCCGCTTTTTCATCGTTTTTGCAATCTACATATGGGAGGACCCGCGCGCTGTAGGGAATGCCCTCCGTGGCGTTCCGTAATCGCTACACGCTGTATCATGCACTCCCCAAGAACTCACCAAAGCCCACCATCAGGCGCGAAACGCTCATCCACCCCTCACCATCAAAAATCGCCATAACCAGTTAACTGTACAAATGTTACAGATATCCACTTAAGGCCTCAATCCCCCGATAGTACAAGAATTAAATTGCTCCGGATTCCGCGCTCCAGTCAGCGAAAGACCAATCATGAACAGCGCTCTTAAAACAGTCCTCGCACTCATCGTTGGATTCCTTTTTGCTTCTCCCTCCACGGCCGCCGACGAAACCTGGAAAGCCGGCGTCGCCAAAATCAACATCACGCCCGAACAACCGATGTGGATGGCCGGCTACGCCGCTCGCGATAAGCCGTCGCAAGGCAAAATGACCGAACTATGGGCTAAGGCCCTCACCATCGAAGACCCCGCCGGCAAACGAGCCGTGCTGATTACGCTCGACCTAGTCGGCATCGATCGCGACGTTTCCAAAGCGACCTGTGCGAAGCTGCAGAGCAAATATCAGTTCGATCGCTCACAGATCGCCATCAACTGCTCGCACACGCACAGCGGCCCCGTCGTCGCCCACAATCTGCGGCCAATGCACGAATACTCGCTCGAAAAAGACCAGCAGGACCTGATTCATCGCTACGCCGAAAAGCTCGAGCGCAGCATCGTCGAAGTCGTTGGCCAGTCAATCAGCAAGCTGGCCCCCGCCAAACTCGAATGGGGCAGTGGCCGCACCGATTTCGCCGTCAATCGCCGCGCCAACAAAGAAGCCGACGTCCCCAAGCTCCGCGAAGCCGGCCAACTCAAAGGCCCGAGCGACCACGATCTACCGGTCCTCGTCGCGAAAGGCACCAGCGGCCAACCCATCGCCATCCTCTGCGGCTACGCCTGCCACGCCACCGTCCTCTCCGGCTACGACTGGTCCGGCGATTACCCCGGCTTCTATCAAATCGAAATCGAAAAGGCCCACCCCGGTGCAATCGCCCTCTTCTGGGCCGGCTGCGGCGCCGACCAAAACCCAATTCCACGCAGAGCCGAGGAACTAGCCCAAAAATACGGCAAACAATTAGCCGCCGCCGTCGAAGAAACAATCGCCAAACCGTTGACGCCAGTCACCGGCCGCTTAACAACCAGCTACAACGAAATTCCCCTCGCCTTTGCCAAACTACCGACCCACGACGACCTCGTCGCCCAAACCAAAGACACGAACAAATACATCGCCATGCGGGCCAAAATGCTGCTGGAAGAAATCGACGCCGGCAAACCGCTCAGTCCCACCTACCCCTATCCCGTCCAACTCTGGCGGCTCGGCAACGATCTCGAGTGGTTCTTCCTCGGCGGCGAAGTCGTCGTCGATTTCGCCATTCGCGTGAAAGCCGAGCGGCACGGCACCAAAACCTGGCTCGCTGGCTACAGCAACGACGTCATGGCCTACATCCCTTCCCGCCGCGTCCTCACCGAAGGCGGCTACGAAGGCGGCGGCGCCATGATCTACTACGGCCAACCCACCGTTTGGTCCGAACAAGTCGAAAATCAAATCATGGCCGAGATCGATCGGCAGGCGGGGAAGTAAACGCTTAAACCCTCGTTCCCACGCTCTGCGTGGGAACATCCTGGCTCGACGCTCTGCGTCGATGGTAGCCTATGGCCGCGGAGCGGCCGGCGTTGGGTTCCCACGCAGAGCGTGGGAACTAGGCTGTCCTCGCTGCCTGAGTGCTTCATAAAACAGTACCGCCGCCGTCGCCGACAGATTCAAACTATCAACACTCCCCACCAACGGCACCCGAATCGGATTGACCTCCGGCGCATGCCACTCGGCCGATAACCCATGCGCCTCGCTCCCCAGCGCAATCGCCGTCCGCCCAGCAAAATCCACCTCGGTATATTCCACCGACCCATCAACCCGCGCCCCAAAAATCCGAAACTTCTCCTTCCGCAGCCAATCAAGTACTGCAGCGCTCGTTGTTGAAAACGTTGGCACAGTGAAAATCGCGCCGAGGCTCGCCCGAATCGCATTGGGGTTATAAAGATCCGTCCCACCATCAGCCACAATCACTGCGCTAACCCCAGCCGCATCCGCCGTCCGCAAAATTGCCCCCAAATTCCCCGGCTTCTCCGCCCCTTCCACAACCGCAACCAGTGCATCCCCCGCCGGCTTCCAATCCACTAATTCCTTTTTCGGCGGCTTAGCCACCGCCACGATGCCCTCCACCCGATTCCCAAAAGCCAACTTCTCCATCACCTGTCGCGCAACCTCAACTTGCTCCACTCCCGCCCGCTCCACTGAAGTCAGCAGCCGCTCGTGCGGCTCATCCGTGCACAACTCACGAAAAACATAAACCTCGACAACTTCCAAACCCGCATCCAACGCCCGCCCAATCTCCCGCACGCCATCGATAATGATCCGCCCCTGATCATTACGCCCGCTCCGCTCGCGCAGTCGAGCAGCAGCTTTCACGCGCGGATTTTGAACGCTGGAAATAAGCATCGATAAGGATGGAATTTAGTTTCCGAACAAGCCGAGGTTCCAACACAACCACGCAATCGGCCCCGCCAAGAGCGGTGCATCAATGATATCGAGCACTCCGCCCAACCCCGGCAGCCACGTGCTGCTGTCCTTCCGCTGCATATCGCGCTTGAGCATCGATTCGGCCAGATCTCCAATCATCCCGGCCAAGGCCAAGGCCACGCCGTACGCGATCGTCGCCGCCACCGCCGGCTGTCTCCACGACGAGCCGACAATCGCCGGCGCAGCGAACTGAAAAAATGCCCATGAAGTAACGCACGCCACTAAAATGCCGCCGATCGCTCCCTCCCACGTTTTGCCGGGGCTCAAAATGGGCGTCATTTTGTGCCGGCCGAAACATTTGCCGCAGATAAACGCGCCGGTGTCGGCCACTTTGACCATCAGCAGCATGGAGAACAGCGCCGTCATGCCGATTCCGTTGCCATGAAACAGTCGCAGCAGCGACCAAAAGCTGATGCAAACGCCGATATAAACCAGCGTGAACAATGCCAGCGCCGCATTGACGCTCGCAGTACCCGCCTTGTCATACCGGCCCATTTCGCCGAGGAAGACGACCAGCGTGAGCACGCCAAGCGTTGCGAAGACACACGCCGCAGCGACGAAATTCGCCCCAACCGCAGTTCCCAAAAGTTGCCGCAAAATGGACCAACTCGCCGCCAGCGGCAACAGCACATTGCCAACATAAACAACGCACGCCCGCGGATCATGCCCTTGAGCCCGCAGAAGGCTGAGCATTTCTTCAGTGGCCAATATGGCCACCACCAGCAGCACCGGCAACAGCCACACTCCCTCCACGCCAAAAAATACCAGCCGATAGTCCAGCCACATTACCGTTAGCAGCGTCGCCAGAATCACCGCGGCGGAAAGCAGGCGAGCCGAGAGGCTGTCGTTTTTCATCGCTCAGCAAAGAACCAAGAACGAAATTCCAAGAACCAAGGATTCGATATCTTACAGCGTCTTCGGTTCTTTGGTTCTTCGCTTCTTGGTTGTTGATTGTTTCGCTAATACGCGTTCTGCCGCTTCAGTACGACAAAAATCGTCCGGAACAGAATCGTGATGTCCAGCCACAACGACCATTCGCGGATGTATTCGTGGTCGCATTCGACGCGGCGCTGCATTTTTTCCAGCGTATCCGTCTCGCCCCGCCAGCCGCGAACCTGGGCCAGGCCCGTGATTCCAGGCTTAATCTTGTGCCGCAGCATATAGCCTTCAATCATCTTGCGGTATTGCTCGTTGTGTGCCGACGCGTGCGGCCGCGGGCCGACCAGCGACATGCTGCCCACCAGCACATTGAAAATCTGCGGCAGCTCGTCGATGCTCGTGCGTCGCAGGATTGCCCCCAGCGGCGTCACCCGGCTGTCGCCCTGCTTCGCTTGGGTAACCTGATCGCCATCCTCACAAACGGTCATCGTCCGGAACTTCCAAACAAGGATCTCTTTCCCATCCAATCCATACCGCCTCTGACGAAAGAACACCGGCCCACGGCTGGTGAGTTTGATCGCGATGGCGACGGCGAGCATCGGAATTGTCAGCACGACAAATAGCAGCCCCGCCACGACCAGATCAAACAACCGTTTCACCAAACCGTCAACGCCGTACAGCGGATTTTCGAAGACGCTTACCGCCGGCAGCCCGCCAATATCGGTCCACCGCGAGTGCAGCATCTGGAAGACGAAGAAATCGGGCACGATATAGACGCTCGCAGTCGTGTCAGCCAACTTGCTCAGCACGCCCCGGATGCGTTCTTCAGCCCGCATCGGGAACGTAATGTAAATGCGGTCGATAAAGCCCGCACGGGCATCGGCCACGAGGTCGTCAATGTTACCAATCCGCTGCCGCAAACCTGCCGGCAGCTTCGCAGCCCGTTCCGGTGGCCGATCGTCGTAATAACCGGCCAGCCGCAGTCCTAGTTCCGGCATCTGGCTGATATTGTGAGCAAGCTGAATCCCGATCTCCGTAACGCCGACGATCGCACAGCCATTAGTGTGCATCCCTCGGAGCCAAAACGATTTTTGGGCGGCACGTAACAGCCCGCGTGAAGCAGTCAGCAGCAGCGCAGCACTCAGCAGCCAGCCGCCGAGTAGCCCGCGAGAAAATGCCGGCCAATTTCCAGTCGCAAACCCCACGCCAGCAAGAACTGCGAATGATAAGAGCCAGGTGCAGATTGCTGCGGCCGTTTCGCGACTCGTCGAAACCCCTCGCCAGCTGCGATACATCCCGGCGAACTCGGCCAAGAGGTAATGCACGATCAAGGCCGCCGCGCCCACCAGCAGATAGTCAGAAGACTTCCCACCGAAGAACCAGACCGCAACCGCCAGCCCGCCAGCGACGCTCGCCCCATCGATCAAACGATACAGCGAGCCCAGCGTCGAAAACTGCTGATGAATGCGTCGTGCGGGCAGGCCCATGGCGTTGTTTTGGTGCGAGAGAATGGAGTATTCCGCTGCGCGAGTATAGGTCAGCCTAGGGTAGGGTGGGCTGTGCCCATCTTGGCGATATTGGTGGGCACAGCCCACCCTACAAAGCAGCATCCAATTGAATCGCTTAGACTAAAAGTGCCGATTGTGAGGGCGAATGTTGGCCATGGGCGATCGCATCGTGAAAAACGCGGGCTGGAGCGAGCCGTTGATGCTGGCGCTGTGCGCGATCGCCCTCTGCGGCTGCCCGAAGGCAGTTCAGCCGCCAGCCGCAGAGCCAAAAACGACAAAAGCAAACGCGATTACTCCCGTTGTTGCGGGCAGCGACAAAGCAGCGGAAGATGTAATCCAGCCATCGGACACGGCAGCCGAAGAGCAGCCGGCGATTGATGTGACCCCGGTCGCTTCGATTCAAGCGACGCTCCCGCCCGAGCCGA